>JALUKO010000207.1 GCA_027056525.1 Helicobacteraceae bacterium
ATATGATTGTTTGTCTTGTTCATTAGGTGTATTTTACACTATTGTTCTTCTAAATTTATATATGATTTTTGATTCACTTTTAATTTATAGCCATTTTTAAAGTTTAGATCTATATAATTGCTGCACTATCAATTTGTTCATAAGATTTATAAGGTATTTAAATAGATGTTTAAAAAAGAAACTCGATGTAATATGACCAATACAGAATCATATATAAGAGGCGTCATATCCATAATCATTTTTATTGCAGCTTACAAGATCGATTCTATCCTTTTAGCTGTTGCAGGTCTCATTTTGTTTCATAGTGCTATTGCAAAATTTTGTTTTATGTACTCTTTACTTAAAATCAATGAACGTTTCAGCCTTAAAAGTTACTATATCTCACAACTCCCAAAGTACAATCGTTATGCAGTGTATATTTTTAATATCAACAATAAAAAAGTGTATGAAAATGATATTGCAGAGTCTTATTTCAAGCATATTGAATCACTTTACGATATCAACATCGCAAATATTGAAGAACTGATTAATGAAAACAGATCTAAAGAGATAGTCTATAGCGAAGGAGAAAAAACATTTCAAATCAATTTACAGGGCATTCAAGAGGATAAAATTTTACTTATTTATGTTCATGATGTAACTAAGATCATAGAGCTTAATGATGCCATAGAAGAGACACAAAGGGAGATCATCTACACTATGGGTGAGATCGGAGAAACCCGTTCAAAAGAAACCGGTCATCATGTTAAAAGAGTTGCTCTTTATTCTGAAAAACTAGCATTGCTTTATGGTCTTTCCCATGAAGAAGCCGAACTTTTAAAAACAGCTTCACCCATGCATGATATCGGCAAAGTAGGTATTGCCGATGAGATTTTAAATGCTCCTAGAAAGTTAACTGCACAAGAGTTTGAGATCATGAAAACCCACGCTCAAATAGGTTATGAAATGCTGCGTAAATCCAATCAACCCATCATAAAAGCAGCAGCCATAGTGGCACAGCAACACCATGAAAAGTATGACGGTTCAGGCTATCCTAGAGGACTAAAGGGAGATGATATCCATATTTACGGACGTATCACCGCCATAGCTGATGTTTTTGATGCACTTGGAAGTAACAGGGTCTATAAAAAAGCTTGGCCATTACAAAAAATTTTGAATTATTTCAATGAACAAAAAGGCAGACATTTTGATCCAAAGCTTGTAGAACTCTTTGAAAAAAACCTGGATGATTTTTTAGCCATTAGAGATAAATATAAAGATGCACCCTAAGCCATAGGATGGCACACCTGCACTGTTTCTTTGAGATCTTGTTTTTGTATATGTGTGTAGATCTGTGTCGTGAGCAAAGAGGAGTGTCCAAGCAGTTCTTGAACTACTCTGAGATCTGCACCGCCCGATATAAGTGATGAAGCATAAGAGTGCCTAAGGACGTGGGGTGAAACATTCAAATATTTTTGTGTTATTTTGTAGGCACTGATGCGGCTGAGCTTTGTGCCCTTGTAATTACACCATACATATTCTTTGTCATATTTTGATGCTTCAAGGTACTTGCCAATAGCATCTATTGCCACCGGTGCAATGGGAACAATTCTCTCTTTTTCACCTTTTGCATGTCTAATGTGTAACCATTCACCCTCAATATCACCCATACTCAACTCTAAACATTCACTGATCCTGACTCCGGTTGCATACAAAAAAAGAATAAGAGCATAATCCCTTAAGCCTATCCATCTACTTCTGTCAATAAGTTCAAGTGCATTTTGGATCTGATCGTATGTGAGAAACTTCGGAAGCAGTTTTGGAATTTTGGCAAATTTGAGTTTTGTATGCTCTTGTGCAAATTGGCTTTTGTAACAAAAGTCAAAAAAGGTATTGACACAAGAGAGTTTTCTGTTGAGTGTTCGTTTATTGCTATATTGGGATAAAAATTTTAAAAGAGTCGCAGAGTCTATACTTATCAATGATCTGCGAAGTTCATTTTCAATCAACTCCAGATCACTTCGGTACGCCTCTACACTTTTCTTACTCAGTGCCCGTGTAACACTGATATACTCTATAAATGCTTCTAATTCGTTAGACATTACTCTATAGGTATGATCTTGTTGTCAACATAAAACATATCATCTTGCACAAAAATATAACCATCATCAAAATCAACTTCATATATGGAGTATGTTAAAAGATCTTTGCTTAGCTCAATTATATATCCCTCTTTTTCCAAAAGATATATTTTATTTTTATGTACAATCATTCCTAAAAAATGAGCAAAAGGAAATTTTGCCTTTGCACTAACTTCCAAAGACGGCGTCAGAGAAATAACTTCACCCTGCTTTGTTGTTATAAATATATCTTTATTATCATAAGCGATCGTTCTTATTTCAAAATTTGAACGGATCTCTTTAGAGGCCAAAGAGAGTATCTTATGAGCGGTTGCGGCAATGAGCCTGCCATCAATTACATTAAAATAGATAACATTGTTAAAATACTCTTCTGAAGAGATGATGATCGTTCTTAGTTTCTTCTTCAACTCGTAGTTCACGATCACTATTTTGCCATCAAGTGTTAAAAACAAAACAAGATCGTTCATAAAATAGGGACTTACTATTCTAGAATCCACTACGATAGGTGCATTTCCTTGAAGCTTATACAACAGCTCTTTTGTTGTGAGAGAATACAGTGCCATCTCATTATCTGCAAACAAAACGGCAAGCACATCATCTTTTACACTGGCACTTGCTACAGTTTTATGTAAAGAAAATCTTTTTTTTGTAGCATTGTTCTCAATAGAATCAAGTGAGACATTGCCATCGATCGTAGCACTGAGTATCCAGCCGTCACTCTCACCCAAAAGCCTGTAAGGTTCTTTAACCTCAACATCTAACACACCTTTTTGTGTCAGTACTTTTGAGTTTTCTAAAAGTGCAAGCTGAGATGTTACATCTATTATTTTTTGCTCATGTTTTGGATATTTGACAAAACCACACGCATCTTTATCGACCTGAGGAAATATGTCGCTTTGTTTACGTTCAGGTTCTTGCCAAAATCCCTGTATATTTTTAGGCTCAAAAACCTCTTTTGTGCTACATGCACTGAAAAACAGAGCCACAAGAAGTACAAAAAATAGGAAAAGTTTATTCAAAACGTTACTTTACTCCATAATGACGTAGTGCTTGAGCAATTTTAATCATAGGGGACTCTTGTGATATCAAAGCAAGTTTTTGATGCGCTTGAGCGGTTTTACCCTCTTTCATCAAGATAACAGCACTTTGAACCTGTGCAAGATCTCTGTAAATCGCCTCTTGCTTAGAAGCATATGAGCTTAAAGCTTGTGCATTATTGGTGTCTTGGGCAAGTTCATATGTTGCGATATCCCCAACAATCATAGTTTTAGAATCTGTCAAATTTTTCAGAGCTTCAACATTTTCATCTGCAACAGCCTGTGAAAGCATCCATACATCATAAAGATTTGGGCTTGTTACCTGTAGTTCAGCGAGTACTTTGGTGTTTTTAGCATCCTTGCTTAGTTCTGATAAAAGTTCATTGGCCTGTGCGATCTGATTTTGTTTTGTAATATCGTAGGTAATATTTGCACCCACAAGAACTACAACAGCCACAACAGAACCTATCATCAGTTTTTTATACTTTTTAACGAACTTTTCCGTCATCACCGCTTTTTCAAAAAACTTCTCTTCAGAGTTCAACTCTTCTTTTACCATATTGATATCATTTTTTAAGCTCAAAAAATTTCCTTAATTACAAATTTATAAAACATTTCACAGTTTTCAAAAAGTTCAAAATAATATCGCATAGTTTGTTAAAGTTTCATCAAATCTATAAGTTTTTTTTGTTACAATCTAAAAAATTAAACTATTAGGATTTTATATGCAAGTAGATGATGCACTCTTAAGCAGACTTGAGAAGTTATCTTTTTTAAAAGTAGCTGATGATAAAAGGGAGGAGATTATCAACCAACTCTCTGAAATCGTAAGTTTTGTTGACAACTTAAGTACCTTAAATACAGATGGTGTAGATGACAACTTTGCCATGAGTGATGCAGCGACTCCACTAAGAGAAGATACACCTTCTTGTGACACATCTATCAACGATGATATACTAAAACATGCACCAAAGAGTGCAGACCACTTTTTTATAGTTCCAAAAATCATAGAGTAAACAATGATACGGGTTTATGGCATAAAAAACTGTGACAGTGTCAAAAAAGCACTCTCTTTTTTGAAAAAACATGCGCTTGAGTATGAGTTTCATGATTTTAAAACTCAAGAGCTCTCACGCGAGCAGATCTCCTCGTGGCTCAAAAAGACAGATATAAAAACGCTCTTTAACTCCAGAAGTACAACGTACAGAACCCTCAAACTCAAAGAGCTGAACCTAACAGATGAACAAAAAGCAGAGTGGTTATATAAAGAGAATATGCTTATTAAAAGACCCGTTATAGAGTATAACTCAGAGCTGCTCGTCGGGTATAATGAAGATAATTACACAAAGGTTTTATTATGAGTGAAGAACAAACAACAACGCAAACAAATGCAAATGAAGAGAAAAAAAGTATCGATATTAAGAAGCTTCTTAAAAGTGTTTTAGCCTATGGTTCATCAGATCTGCACCTTGTTGTCGGAAGTGAACCACAAATCAGGATAGATAAGGAGCTAAGACCTTTAAACCTCGCCGTATTAGGGGCTAAAGATATCGAAGAGATGGCTTATTCTCTTATAGAAGATAAGCAAAAGAAAGTATTTGAAGATAAAAACGAGCTTGACTTCTCTTTTGAGCTTCAGGGCATTGGACGTTTTAGAGCAAACTATTACCGTACTATCGGTGGTATTGCCTGTGCCTTTCGTATGATCCCCATCGATGTTCCAACACTTGATGAGTTTGGAAACAAACCTATTTTTAAAGAGCTTATCAAAAAAGAAAAGGGTCTTATTTTGGTTACAGGACCAACAGGTAGTGGTAAATCAACAACACTTGCTTCCATGCTTCATGAGATCAATCTTACTGAAAGAAGACACATAATCACCGTTGAAGACCCGGTGGAATTTGTTCATAAAAACATCAAATCTCTTTTTTCTCAAAGAGATGTCGGAAGCAATACAGAATCGTTTGCCGCAGCTCTGAAGTATGCACTTCGTCAAGATCCCGATATCATACTTATTGGGGAGATGAGAGATGCCGAAACCATTGGGGCTGCTTTAACGGCGGCTGAAACTGGTCACCTTGTTTTTGGTACACTTCACACCAACTCTGCTCCCGGAACCATCAACCGTATTATCGATGTGTTTGACGGAGAGGAACAGGCACAGATCAGAGCACAGCTTGCATCTTCGCTCATTGCCGTTATTTCACAATCACTTCTGCCGAGAGTTGGAGGGGGCAAGGTTGCAACACAAGAGGTTCTCATAACAAATCCTGCTATCTCAAACCTCATTAGAGAAGATAAGGTACACCAAATTTACTCTCAAATGCAGCTAAACCAAAAAGAAACACATATGACAACACAAACACAAGAGCTTCTTGATCTATTGCAGAAAAAAACAATTACTAAAGATAATGCCATTAAAGGCTCCAACAGACCTGATGAGCTTCGTAAAGTTTTAGAAGCTCTCTAAGCCTTTGCAAGTACTACGAGAAGTACTTGCTTCTATGTTTTTCACTGCATAAAACAATGATTATATATTTAGAATCTATCTATAAAATTAACTCTTCTTTAACAAAAATGCTATAGAATTAGAATTAATATTTATAAAAGGAGATAATAATTGTTATATAATGGGCAGCTGTTAGATATCTCTGAAGTAACAAATATAGATCTTGTTCTTATTGGTATTATTATATTTTTATCCATCATTGTGGCTTTTTTATACAATACTGTAAGTACAATGGAGAATTCTCACTTCTTAGAACACTCGGATAATTTAATAAAAATAAAAAAAAGTTTCACCACATCTTGATACAACCTAGAAAAGCTTAGTAAGTGGTAGATACTTTGCATAAAATTTTTCTTGTAACACATAAATCTTATATAAATATTTGAAATAAGGGACGGTATATGTTTGAAAAGATACTAAAATTTTTTATCGATAACTACAAAATAAACTATACACTTTTTTTTCTCATTTTTGCTCTGGGCATATACTCCTATATGCACATACCAAAGGAGATATCTCCAAACATAGAACCGGATTCAATAACTATCAGAGGCTCATATGCAGGGGCATCTGTTGATACCCTTAATCAGATGGCCGTTGTGGAGATAGAAGATAAAGTGAACAATATTGTAGGAGTAAAAGCTGTTACTTCTATCATTTCACCGGGAAGATTTAGTATCATCCTTGAACTTGATGATGGTGTGGACAAAAAAGATATGATCATGAGTGTTGAAGATGCGATCTCACTCATTAGAAGCAATCTTCCAAGCGATATGGATGAACCAACTATCAGAAGTGTTGCACATTCACGAAGTCTTTTACATCTCTCGATCCTCTCATCAAAAGTTTCCAGAGATGAGCTCAAAAGAGTCTCAAAAAAGCTTAAAAGCAAAATCATGTCTATCAAAGATATATCAGATGTAACGATTTTTGGGGATTCTGATCTTTTTTATGAAATTCTTATTGATGAAAAAAAAGTAAATGCCTATGGTCTCTCCTTAGATGAAACACTACGCATGATCTCAGAAGTCTCTTATATTTTCCCTCTTGGAAAACTTGACAATCCTAAAGAACGCTATTTCCTCTCTATGCAAAACGACAATCATCTCTCAAGTGATCTTTCCAACACAGTCATAAATATAAACGATCAGCAAATTACACTCAAAGATATTGCCCATATCAAAAAGAAATATGAAGATTCTTCCACTCTAGCAAGTATAAATGCTCAAAACTCCATAACGCTTGCCATTTCACAAAATCCTCAGGGCAACGCTATAACGATCGCTAAGGATGTGAAAAAACTTGTAGATGAAACAAAAATAGATGATACCAATTTAACTATACGAATGGATAAATCAACGGTGATCAAGGATAGACTCAATATTGTTATCTCTAACATCCTTTTGGGAGTCCTTTTGATCACACTTCTGACATCAGCTCTCATAAATATTCGTATAGCTTTTGTTATTGCCCTTGGTATCCCGACATCTTTTGTCATGGGAGCTATATACTTTTATTTTACCGGTTACAGCATCAATGTCACTTCACTTATCGGCGTTTTGATCGCTATTGGTATCATTGTTGATGATGCTATTGTTGTAAGTGAAAATATACAACAGTATATAGAAAAAGGCTACTCTGCAAGAGATGCTGCTCTGCTTGGAACAAAAGAGATGGCAAAACCAGTCACCATAGCCTCGTTAACCACACTTTTTTCTTTTATTCCACTCCTTATGCTCAGTGGAAGAACAGGAGAGATCATACAGCTTATCCCTATTGCTTTTTCTGCGCTTGTTATCGCTTCACTACTAGAATCATTTATCTTTTTACCCATACATGCTTCACATATTCTCTCATCAAAATCAAAAACCTTGTCATGGGAAAAGATCAATTTACTCTATTTTAAAACTCTTAAAAAACTTGTAAAGTACCAAAAAACTTTTTTAAGTGTTTTTGTTATTCTTGTACCACTGCTTATATACTATGGCTTTACAACATCCAAATTTCAAATGTTTCAGCCTTTTGATGCCAGTTCCATCAACATCACATTTAAAGCTCAACCAACCACCACACTTGAAGAATCACTCAAGATAGTGCAAACTTTGGAAAAAGATATCCTTATGGAGAGTGAAAGATTTTTTGTTAAATATGTCAGTTCCACTGCAGGATATAGAAGAAGCGCAACAGGTACTACTGAGATGTACCCCTATGTCGGTTATATATCTATAGAGCTTCAAAAGATGCGTCCTATCAATTTTGTTGATAAATACATAACTCCCTATCTAAGTCTTTACTATGATCCAAAAGGTCGCATCCGCGATAAATCCTCTCAGGAGATCTCTGCAGATCTTAGAAAATGGCTCAAAGAAAAAGAGTATGCAAAAAACTTCAAACTTACAAATCTGATGGTTGTTGAAAATAATATGGGGCACTCAAAAGCAGATATTCGCATAGGTGTCATCAGTGATAACTACCAAAAAGCACTCAAGGCAATACGCGAGATCGAATCCATCTTTGCTTCTATAAACGGAATCAAATATTTTGGTGATAATGTTAAGGTAGGTGCTGATGAGATAAAACTCAAACTCAATGATTATGCAAAAGAACTGGGTATTACTCAAAAGTATCTAGGTCAATATATCTCCAATCTTTACTTGAGTAGAAAAATTGGTGTTATTTCTGACGGTAAAGAGCTTTTTGATGTTAAGGTGAAATCACTCAACTATAAAGACGATATGCAAAAGTTTGAAAATCTAGAAATCCCTTTAAAAAATGGTCTTCTTGTCAAACTTAAAGATATTTGTGAATTTGTTAAAGTGGAATCACTAGAGAGACTTGTCAAAGATGACGGGGAGACAAATTTTTATGTTTTTGCCAATGTAGATCCTTCTGTTATTACGGCTACAGAAGTGCTTGAAAAGATCGCACCCCTTCTTGAAAAACTACAAAAGACAAAAGATATAAGACTTAAATTTAAAGGGGAAAGAGAGCAAAAAAGAACTATGCAAACAGAGATGATTCTTGCATCTTTCTTGGCAGTCATACTTATATTTATCTCTATACTCTATCTTTTTAATTCTTTTAGAGAAACATTTATAGTGATATCAGTTATCCCTTTTTCCATCTTGGGTATCTATGGCGGGCATTATATTATGGGTCTAAATATCTCTCTGCCATCACTCATCGGAGCACTTGGTCTTGCAGGTGTTATTGTTAATGATGGCATCATTATGATGTCTACACTCAAAAATGCAAAAACAAAAGAGGATATATTTCTTTTGGCTTCTCGAAGATTGCGACCTATTATTCTTACCTCTGTAACAACTATCATCGGTCTATCATCTCTTATGTTCTTTGCAACAGCACAGGCAGTTGTGTTTCAACCTCTTGCTATAACAATAGGATTCGGACTTTTATGGGGAACTGTTTTAAACCTTTTTTATCTTCCGACAATATATAATTTCTTTCACAGGCACAAAAATGAATAGATACTTATCTTCTTTTATCATTGCTTTTATTTTATACACAAGTGCATTAGTCGCCGTGTTTTATTTTATAAATAAAAATCAAAACTGCCATGCCAGGTGTGGATGTGAGACAATGCATAAGATCAATATAGCAATGATCTCTCCTCTGCAGACAAGTGTTACACAGCCAAAACAAGAAAAAAAAGTTGAACCAAAACCAAAACCGATCGAAAAGCCTAAACCCAAGCATGTGCAAAAGCCAAAGCCTATACTGAGGCCTTTAGAAAAACCAAAAACTGTACTACAACAAGAAGTAGTAAAAACAATACCTCTAAAAAAAGAGCAAACAGAGGCTGTAACACAAGAGGAGGTGCAAGAAGAACTGCAAAAAGAGGCACCCGAAGAGTTATTTGAAGTTGAAAAAGAGAGTGAAGATACACAAAGTGAAACCCACCAGATCACTCAAGAAAGTGCAACTGCAAACGCACAACAAGAACAGATACTTCAAGCGAAGAAAAATCTTTTTTTAACTAATCTTATGCAAAGAATAAACGATAACAAATCATATCCGAATATGGCAAGAAGAAGATGTATGGAGGGTGATGTTGAAGTTCAATTTGTTATTATGGCTAATGGAACAGTAGAAGATATAAAAGTTCTCTCAGGAAAAAGAATCTTTAAAAAATCTACCATTCAAGCTATTAGCAGATGTTTTCCTATGGAGGTGGATACCACTCTCTTTAACTTCCCAAAGGAGTTTAAAATAAAGATATCCTATGTTTTAAGATAGCTCTATTATCCCTCTTTTCTAAAACGTATCATTTTAAAGCGTTCCCCTAAGAAGTTTGGCATAATAAGCATTTTGGCCTTTTCAAGTTCTTGCTTGTAAAGCTTCTCTTCAACATTTGCTTTGAGTATCTCTAAAAGCTCTAAAAGACCCATATCAACAAGTGCAACCATTTGTGCTTTAAACTCCACAAACTCCACGCCAGCCTCCACAAAGGCATCTTTCACATGTTCAAAAGTTACATCATAGGTTATATCTGATTTTGCAAACAGCTCCTCTCTTGCAATATACTCCTCACTATCTTTTGGAGTAAAAAACGGCAGTACTTTGTGTTTTGTATATACGCGTAGTGAAAAATCAGGTCGTGCCTGCATCTCACCATAGTCAAAACTGATAAATTCAAATTTTTCACAGCTCTGAGCCATTTCAGAAGCAAACGCTTCATAGCCTACTGCTATCTCACCCCTGTCCTTATGGTATTTTTGTGCCTTTGATGTAACCCAGCTGTCTTCACTCTCAAATACTACATTGTGGTTATCGACTTGTGCTGTTTTTCCCTTGTAGTAAAGCTCACATGGAAATGCATCAAAAATTTCATTGGCAATAAAAAAAGCGTTTGTGCACCTTAGTTCACTTAGTGATTTATAGTGGGTAAGGTTGATCACATCACCAAAAGACTCCTGAAAATAGTTTTTTTGAAACTTCTCAAGATCATCAAAACGCTCTATGATTACAAACTCTAAACTCTCTAGAAGCTTTGGTCTGAGAGTATAGATAAACTCTATCACATCTGCTAGAAAATATCCATGGTGCGCACCTATCTCGCAAACAACACCATTTTTTGCTAAAAAACCTTCATCTACCAAAGAGATAATATGTTTGGCTATAGTACCTCCAAAAAACTTACTTGTGCTCACTGCCGTGTAAAAATCACCCTTTTTACCTATATTTTTGTAGGTTGCATAATATCCCTCATCTCCATAGAGCCACTGTGTCATATACTCGCTAAATTTCACACTACTTCCCACCTTCATACATCTCATAAAGCGTTAATAGCTCTCGTTGTTTATCTATCTCAAATACTTGAATATCAATCTCTTGCATCTTTAAAGAGTTCTCTAAAAGCTCTACATCATAATGTGTTTTATACCCGGCATTATACAGATCTCTTGTATCTTCGAGCAATTTATCATAGATATCTCTATTTTCTATACAAAGTGTTATCTTCTTATCAAAATTATCTATGTTTTGCATCACTTGATCATAAAGAGCATGCAACTCTCTTTTTTTATCTTCTAAAGCAAGTTTTGCTTTTAAATAGGTTACTTTTGAGCTTTCCATATCTTTAAAAGTATTGATATCAAGAGGCATATACGCTTTAAAGCCATAATCGTAGTAATCTTTCTCATTAGCTCCAAAAGCATAACTGTTATTTTCGCTTTTACTCCAGTTGTACCCTGCTGTTATGCTCAAGCGAGGTAGATATTTGGAAGTCACCACATCTTTGTTATATCTGTTTTTTTCAATATCACTCTTAGACATCTTCAGGACAATATTGTCTCTTAAAAAATCATCTTCATCTATGTACTCCAGATGAGGCGTTCTCACACTTTTATAATTAACATCACTGATAGTTTGAAACTGTGAGAGAAGTCTTTCTTTGGAAGTTTGCATATCATAAAGCGCCTGTATAACATTGTTACGCTCTATCACTGCATTATCCAAAAATCCGGAATCAAGCTGTCCATTGAGGTATTGTTCTTTTTTGAGCTGCAAATTTATTTCAGCATTTTTTATTTGCAAATTTTGTTTAGCGATCTTAAGCTCCATCTGCTTAATCTGCATCAATAGAGAGATAGCATCTTTTATCAATTTTCTCTTAAGGACATCAACAGAAAGATCCATGTATTTACGAGATGCCTCTGCATACTTTATGGCATAGTAGATCCCCCCACTTTGAAAAATGCTCTGATCCATTTTAATAGCAGCATTTTGAGAAGTTTGCTCACCTCCATACGGATTACTTCTAGAGTAACTGTATTGTAAGTTCAAAGGAGCTATCCAGGAATCGCGAAGCTTCGAACTCTCAGCTTTATTTTTTTCATAATCATAAGAGAATTGTTCCTGTTTATTTTTGGATATATAATTCTCTAGTGATTCGCTGTTTTGATCTGCAAGTAAAGTTGTGGCACTACAAAGCAGATACAGCAGACTCAAGAGCTTGAAAGCCTTCATCGATTTCCTCTTTTGTGATAGTTAGCGGTGGTAAAAATCTTAAAGTATTACGTCCCGCTTTGAGCACCATTACTCCCGCGTCTCTGGCATTGTTAATGATGCTGTTTAAGGTCTTGGCATCTTTTGTACGTAACCCACACATCATACCTATGCCCACTTTTTGCGTAAAAATATCTTTATGTTTTTCGTAAAATTTTTCAAGCGCCTGATTGAACATCAAAGAGCCTATCTCCAGGTCTCCCGATTGCTTCATCTGTGATAAAATATCTACAACCTCACATACCGCACGGGCTGAGAGATAATTACCCCCAAAGGTTGAACCGTGATCTCCGGCTGAAAGTACATGCTTGAGTGTTGTCATAACTATCCCAACCGGTACACCGCCACCGATACCCTTTGCCAAGGTGATGATCTCAGGTGTTATGCCATACGCTTGTGAAGCAGTAAACTCTCCCACTCTGTAACATCCAGTTTGTACTTCATCGACTATAAGAGGGATCTCTTTGTCTTTGAGAAGTTTTGCAAGTGCCTGTACTTTTGCCTTGTCTTGAGGTTCAACACCACCCTCACCCTGAATCAGCTCTATCATAACCGCTGCCGTGTGATCATCCAGAAGTGATGCTATCTCATCGATACCGTCGGCATATACGAAACCATCCGGAAACGGTCCAAAATAGTTATGCATAGATTCCTGTCCTGTTGCTTTGACCGTTGTAATGGTACGACCGTGAAAAGAATGGTTCAGCGTAATAATCTTGTAGCGCTTGATCTCTCCATCACGCTCACCATGCTTTCTTACGATCTTGATAGCACCCTCATTTGCTTCAGCCCCACTGTTTGCAAAAAAACATTGCATATCGTAGCCACTTGCTTGCACCACTTTTTGAGCAGCTAACGCCTGAGGTGCCATATAGTAAAGATTCGATATATGTGTTATTTGTGAGAGCTGTTTACACAAGGCTTTACTCACCTGCTCATTTGCATGACCTACAGAAACAACCCCTATTCCGGAAGTAAAATCTATATATTTTTTCCCACTGCTATCAAAAAGTGTTGCATTTTTACCACTGACAAACTCCACATCTGCTCTTGCATATGTAGGTAAAACATATTTTGTATCTATCTCTTTTATATTCATCTACTTACCTTTACTTTATTATCTTGAAATATTGCGCATTTGCCATCGAGTGAATGTTTAGAAGTTGTTAAATTATTCACACCTCTTGTTCCACTGTAGATCAGCACACAGTCACTTCTGAGATCATTGTCTATTTTAACTTTGAGTTGCACACTTCCGTTTTCTGAACTGATAGATACTACCTCATCTTCCAAAAACCCGAGAGTTGCATGCAAATAGACCCTCTCTTCTCTAAAAAACTGAGAGTTAAGCCCTTTTGCACTTTTAGGGGTGATCAAAAACAGATCATTATGCATATCAAAATCAGAATCATATTCTTCTAAAAAACAAAACTCTTCATCATCAGTATGAAATCCCTCTTTATAAGGTACATCTTCTCTCCCCTCAACATACCATTGAGCATCCATTTTCTGAACAGCAAAGTTCTTAAAATGTTTCAGGTAAAAAGCTTCACTCTCAAGTGAAACAGCAAATCGTTTACACAGATAGGCACTGAGCTCATACTCACTGATACCTTGATCAGTATCTGCTACTTTTGGCATATCCATCATAGCATGATGTGAGTAGGAAGTTCTTACATCATCTTTGTACAAAAAGCTTTTTGCCGGTATGACAAGATCGGCAACTTCACTTGTTTCATTTTCATAGAGACCAAAATAAATAACATTCTCAACTTGTGCGATAGAGTCTTTCACACGTAAAGAATCAGGCATTTGTGAAAGCGGATTTGCTCCCTGAATAAAAACTGTTGTAAATTTTGAAAAATCGGTATCCACCTTGGAGACCCTTTTTGCTTTTGTCTGAAAAGGTGAGTTTATCTTATCTTTTGAATTACCAAGATAAGCAACACCACACCCCTCTTTGCCAAAAAGTCCACGCATAGCTGCAAAAGCATCAATAGCCCTCATAACATCCGCACCGTCACTGTACTTCTGAATGCCTACACCACATACAATAGCAACCTTTTTATCTTTAGTAAGTGATAAAAAAGACCCTATATCACCCAAGGTCACATCGATCTCTTCTAGTTTTGCCTTAATTCTTATGGTTTGTGTCAACTCATAAAACTCTTCATATTCAGAAGCATACTCCGCTAAGAACTCTTCATCACAGCTGTTTTCAATATGTAAAAAACGGCTCAGAAGCATTGCCAAATAAAAATCTCCGTGTGGTTTTATCTGTATGTGCAGATCCGCCATCTTTGCAATTTTTGTTTTTACAGGGTCGATCACGATAATGGTTTTGTTTTTTAAAAGAGGAAGTAGATGACTCGATGTGGTGTGAGGATTACGCCCCCAAATCACTACCACTTCTGACTTTGCTATCTCTGAGAGCGGCATATTGTGATTATCTCCACGTCCATCAACTATACCCGCTTCACCGGCACCGTCACACAAACTGCCCTCTGTTAAAGTTGTTCCGTATAAAGCAAAAAAATGGTCTGTCACCTCCTGCATAAGAGCAAAATTTCCAAAACCCCTGTAATGGAGTATCTCTTGAGCATCACTGGACTCAAGTATGTCACCCAGTTTGCTCAGAGCCTCATCCATGCTTATCTCTTTATTTTTATATCTTGGCACAGCGATGGTTGTATGCTTCTCATAATGATTCATATGCGGACACAAAAAACCTTGCGTATGCCCCTCTTTCATCGCTTTTAACTTGCCATCATCATACACAATGCCACAGGCATCATAACAATCAAGCGGACATGCCGTGGTTTTACTCATCTTTTAATTCTACCTTTACTAACTTTGAAAATATTTTTGGTGCTTTTATAATGATCTGTGCTTTGTATTTTGAAATGTTTTTTGAATCCGCAATATGTAACACTCTTGATATTTTATACTCTGTTTTTTTACCGTTAATATAAACAGTTTTTTCTTTAACATTGCGCAGATCATCTTCATCAAGATATATACTAAGAAGTGCTTTGGAAGTATCTGCGATCTGTGCCAAAGGAGTTGACACTCCTACCACTTTTCCGGGTTTTACCAAAATACTGTAAAGAACAAAATCTTTAGCTTTTAAATTTTTATCATTGATACTTCTTACAAGATAAGCTTCCTTCAATCTCAAATCTGCCCTTTGAACTTGAAGATTTTGAATCTCTTTTTTTGTACTTAAAAGTTGGTTTTGCGTATTAACAAGATCATAAAACTCTTGATCTTTTTCTATAGCAGATTTTGTTTTTAAAGCGATAATCTTTTCATAGTTTTGCTGTTTTTTCTCTAAAGATTTTTCAAGGTTTTTTAAAACATTTTTGTTGATTTGTATCATATTTTCTAAAAAAGATAATTTCTGCTGAACATAATGAAGCTCTTTTTTATCCAGTTCATCATCTATAATGATATATGCCTTATCTCCCAGTTTTTCCCCTATCATATCTTCATCACTAAAGAGCACCAAACCTGCTACATTGGAAGAGATATCACGTATCTCGTACGGCTGCAATTTCGAGTAATAAACTTTAGCAAAGGAGAAAGAAAAAAGAAGAAGTAAAAAAATAAAAAATTTCATCTATTTATACCTTGAATTAAATATACATATTTTACCATTTCATTATTAAAATTCAAGCATCTTTCATTTTATTTTAGATACTATTAAGTAATTTTCAACACAAAGGGTATGTATGTCTGTTCTAGATAATGTTGATACAGCGACCAATTTAGCCAAAAACAATGAACTGCAGTTATTGGTTTTTAGACTCAGTAACAGTGAAGAATCTGCATATTATGCAATTAATGTTTTTAAAACACGTGAAGTTGTGGAGTCAAAAAATCATTATCTCACACAGATCCCTTCTGCACACCCTTTTCTGGAAGGAACTATTATTCTTCGAGATCTTCAGATCCCGATTTTAAATCTACCTGCATGGCTTGGCATACACCTAACAAAACAGGAGATTGAAAACTCCAATATTCTTATCTGTGATTTTAACGGTATCATCATCGGACTTAGAATTATGTCCGCATACAGAGTGATTAAAAAGAACTGGAATGAGATGCATGCACCCGATAGCTATAGACTCAAAGACAATGGACTCGTAATGAATGATACACGACTTGAAGATGGCAGCTTGTGTCTCATTTTGGACTATGAAAAACTTCTCGCAGATGTTATACCCCAAGCGATGGTCGATGTGGGGGAATCACCGGCAAATATAAAAGATTTACACATACCTCAAAAGCTTAAAAACGGAGTGGTTCTTATCGCTGAAGACTCAAAAACTGCTCAAAAACATCTAAGCCATATATTTAAAAATTCAAATCTCAATATGTTGCTTTTTGATAATGGAAAAAAACTTATAGACCATATCTTTGCTCTTCCTGATCCCTCGATCATTCCAGCTGTTGTGACAGATATAGAGATGCCCGAGATGTCCGGTTTTACAGTTGTTCAAAGGCTCAAAGCCAATCCACAAACGAAAAACATTCCTATCATTGTAAACTCCTCAATGACGGGAAACAATAACAAAAGAGAAGCAGATACTTTAGGTGCAGACCGTTTTGTAGATAAAACAAAGAGTCATAATATTATCCCTCTTATTGTATCTATCATGCAGGAAAAAGGTGAATCTTAAAAACAGAAGTTATCTAAAAACCACTCTGTTTCTTCCCTCTTTCTTCGCTTGATAGAGGGCATCATCCACACGTTTTAAAATCGTTTTCTTTTCATCATCTTCACCCAAGACTGTTATACCGACACTGATAGTTATTTGATCGATCTCACCAAAATTATGTGAAGAGATCACCTCTCTTAATTTTTCTACAAATGCGATAAGATGTTTTTTATCAATATGTGGCAAGATAATCATAAACTCTTCACCACCCCATCTTCCAAATCTGTCACTTTCACGAATATATTTTGAGAGAGTATCGCTCAACTCTTTAAGCACATGATCGCCAACATCGTGTCCATGAAGATCATTTACCAGTTTAAAATGATCTATATCGAACATTGCCAAGCCAAAAGATCCCCTGTAGCGTTTTGCTCTTGCTATCTCTACATCTAATTCTTTATTGATTTTGTAACGATTATATATACCCGTTAAACTGTCTATAGTAGCAAGTTTTTGCAACTTTTCTTCTACCTGAACACGTTTGGTAATATCTTGAGATGTGGCAACAAAATTTTTGATATTGTGTTCCTCATCCATTATAGGTGTAATTGTTTCCTCTTCATAATATATTCTGCCGTCTTTATGTCTGTTTATAAAAACACCTTTAAAAATATTGCCTGCAAGTATTGTTTTCCATAACACTTCATAAAAACTTTTCTCATTGAGTCCGGATTTAAATTGACCTATTTTTTCACCAAGCAGTTCAATTTTTTTATATCCGCAATGCGCTACAAAAGAATCATTGACATATGATATAACACTGTTTTTGTCAGTTATACATACCATTTCATCCATCTGTTCAACTGCCTTTGCCAATAAATTCAACTGCTCTTTTGTCTCTTTTAGGTCTGTAACATCAACTAAGGTTCCCATACCGGCAAACCTGTTGTTATAAGTAATGGTTTGTGTTGAAACACGCATGGTACGGTGCTGATTATTTTTCGTAACAATAAGAACATCACTATACTCTCCTGGAAACTCTTCCCCCCTCAAACGTCTTTGTACAGTTTGTATTGCAGTTTCTTTATTTTCAGTAGCCATCATCTCCCACGGCGTCATACCATAAAGCTCCTCGGCACTATACCCTGTCATACTTTGCAGCGCTTCATTGACATATACATATTTGTTGTCTTGATATATAAAAACACCTATGAGAGTATTTTCAGATATCTTTCTAAATTTTTCTTCACTCTCTTGAAGTTTGAATTCGATCTGTTTTCTCTCAGTGATATCATGAGCCATTACAACAAACTGTTTACTGTTATATATATTCATAAGCTGAAGTCTGATCTCAACATTGTATCTTGTAGCATCTTTTCTTTCATGTACAGTTTCAAAAATAAGATACTCACGGCTCCCTGTGTAGAGTTGGTTGAGAAGTAGTGAAAAATCTTCTATTGTATATAATGGCTTTAAATCAACAGGGCTCATACCTTTCATCTCTTGCAGTGAATAACCGGTATTTCTTTGTGCCTCCTTATTTACATAAGTAAACTTAAGAGTTTTAGGATCAAATATATAAACCTCATTCATACTGTTATCGACAATATATCCAAGTGATTGCAACTTTTTTTTATCTGTTATATCTAAAACAACACCAAAAATAGCCTCTGCCACTCCATATTCATCGTATTGGATCTGACCAAATTCTCGAATGTAACGAACACTGCCGTCATTGCGGTTTACCTTGTACTCAAAAACATATTCTTCATTTTCATCAATAGCTTTTGTTATTACTTTCGCAAGTGCTATTTGATCCTCTTTAGAGAGATAAGAGAGATATCGCTCATAGGTAGCAACAAAGCTTTGTGGCGTTTCTCCAAAAATTCTATATACTTCATCAGACCATGCCAGAAGGTTTGTATTGATATCTCTTCTCCAACTTCCAAGATGTGTAATTTTTTGTACCTGTTCAAGTTGTTGTTTTTGTATGGCATCACTTGTATATTGAACACTTTTTGAGACATCTTTTGAGAGAACCATAACACTGTTATCAGATAACTTAGATATATTATTTGTTTTGATAACACCGGTATAACTATCATAAAAATTAAACTCTTCAGCAGTGCCTTTTGTAGAGACTCGCTGCATCACTTTAAATAATCCTTCATCATATGCATTGGAAAACGGAGATTTCAACACTCTACCAAGAAGTTCATTTTTATCTACACACTCACTTTTGAGCAAAGCAGTATTTACGTTTGTGATCATAAAAGCATCATCTTGTTTGTGGTAAATAACTACATTAAGAGGGATTAAATCTATCGACAAAGTATCGCTTGACAGATCTTGAGAAGACATTTTGTTTCCTTGAGTATGAAACTAGCATTAAACAATTTTAACAAGATACTATTTAATAATGCTTAAGTTCAGAAGAGTTGGAGATATATCAAAAAATGATATATCTCTTTATGTTTTTATTGGAAGAGTGAAATGAGTACACCAGCTGCAACGGCAGAACCGATGACACCCGCAACATTTGGTCCCATTGCATGCATGAGAAGCATGTTTGAACGATCATATTCCATACCAACTTTATTGGAAACACGAGCTGCCATAGGAACGGCAGAGACACCCGCTGAACCGATCAGTGGATTGATCTTGTTTCCAGGGAAAAGGTTCATAATTTTTGCCATTAAAACACCAGCGGCAGTACCTACAGAAAAAGCAATAATACCAAGAGCCATAATAAACATAGTATCTGGAACCAAGAACTGATCTGCTGCTAACTTAGAACCGACACCAAGACCCAAGAAAATAGTAACGATATTGATAAGTGCATTTTGAAGCGTATCATTTAAACGCTCAACGACACCACTCTCTTTTAAGAAGTTACCAAACATAAATGCACCGATAAGCGGTGTTGATTCCGGAAGAACCAAAATAGCCAACACAAGAACCATGATTGGAAAGATCAACTTCTCTAAACGAGACACATGACGAAGTGTAGTCATTTTGATCTTACGCTCTGCATCAGTAGTTAAGGCTTTCATAATCGGAGGTTGGATAATCGGTACCATAGCCATGTAACTGTACGAAGCAACGGCAATCGCTCCTAAAAGTTCAGGTGCAAGTTTTGTAGCAATAAAAATAGATGTCGGTCCATCCGCTCCACCAATAATAGAGATGGCACTTGCCTGTTGGAGTGTAAAGTCAACAAAGCCCATTTGGGATAATGCTACAGCTCCAACGAGTGTTCCAAAAATACCAAACTGTGCAGCTCCACCAAGAAGTGCTGTTTTAGGGTTTGAAAGAAGCGGACCAAAATCTGTCATCGCTCCAACACCCATAAATATTAAAATAGGAAAAAGCTCATTTGAGAGACCCATATTGTAAATAACACCCAAAAAACCATGCTCTCCCGCAATACCTGCAACAGGGATATTGGCTAAAAGTCCACCAAAGGCAATAGGGAGCAACAATAAGGGTTCAAACCCTTTTTTGATAGCCAACCAAAACAGGAAAAAAGTCAGAAGGATCATGATCACACGACCCCATGACTTATGAAACTCGCTCATTTGCTCACCCTGAGCATTTAACTCGTCAGGGTCTGGATTGATCAAAGCACTGACCCCTGTAGATTTTAAAAATCCACCAATCATCTCATCAAGAGGTTTTGTATGATAACTTTCCTCTTTATGTGTTGACAAAGCTTCTGTCGCTTCTGCGTGGTGTACTTCAGCATTTGCATGCAAAGTAGCAAAACCAAAAAGCATAAGCGCTAATAATTTTAATACAAAAAATTTCATAAGCTTATCCTAATACTGCTACAACTTGACCTTCTACTACCTTGTCGTTAGTTGCAACATTAATAGATTTTACTACACCACCCCTTGGTGCTACAACATCTATTTCCATTTTCATAGATTCTAAAATCATGATAACGTCACCCTCTTGTACACTTTGACCCGGATTTGCAACCAGCTTCCAGACATTACCCGGTAAAAGAGCTTTTATAGCAACTTCATCACCGCTTGGCGCAGATGTTGGAGTTGATGTTTCCGTACTTTCACCATTTACTGCTGTTACTTGAATATCTGCATCACCCTCTGCTACTTGAACACTAAATTTTTGACCATCAACTACTACTGTATAATTTCCGCTACCCATATTTGAACTTCCTTCTTTTTGCATTTCTGATTTTTTACGTACATTTACTTCTGCCTCACCTTTTAAGAAAGTGATACCTTTTTCCTGACAAGCCGCTGCAATAAAAATATTTTCCTCTGTTGTCTCAATACCTTCTTCTTCAAGTTTCTTCGTCCAGTGAGCTAAAGATTTCGTCTCATCAGCATCAGCAAGATCAAGAGCTTTTTCACTCGTCGGCTCCAGTCCTAACTTCTCAGAAGCGATCTTTACAACTTCGGGATCCGGAGCAACAGGCGTTTTTCCAAAATAACCAAGTACCATCTTTCCATAACCCGGAGCTATAGCATTCCACGGTCCCTGCATAACATTGTTGAGTGCCTGCTGGAAATAAAATTGAGAAACCGGTGTTACAGATGTACCATATCCACCTTTTTCAACAACCTCACGCATAGCATCAATAACATCGGGAAACCTCTCTAAGATATTGTTATCACGCATCATTTGAGTATTGGCTGTAAGTGCGCCACCCGGCATTGGTGAAAACGGAATAAGAGGAGAAACCATAGTCGCCTCAGGCGGCATAAAGTAATCATCTAAAGCTGCCTGCACCTCTTTTTCATATGTAAGAATTTTCTCAATCTCCAAGCCACCAAGATCATAATCCATCCCTTTTGTTGCATGAAGCATCGTTAATATATCTGGTTGGGAAGTACCGCCGCTCACAGGGGCTGCTGCCATATCTATACCATCTATACCTGCATCAAGCGCTGCCATATATGCCGCAACGGAAACACCGGCCGTTTCATGTGTATGTAAACGCAGGTGTGTACCTTCTGGCACCAGACCACGAGCCATTTTAATGGTTTCATACACTTTTTTAGGGCTTGATGTTCCCGATGCATCTTTAAAACAGATACTGTTATAGGGGATACCGCTGTCTAAAATATCACGAAGTGTTTTTTCATAAAACTGTACGTCATGAGCACCTGTACATCCAGGTGGAAGATCCATCATAGTGACAACTATCTCATGTTTTAAGCCATGGTGAGAGATACGTTCACCTGAATATTTTAAATTTTCTATATCATTCAAAGCATCAAAGTTACGGATAGTCGTTGTACCATGTTTTTTAAACATTTTCGCATGAAGATCAATCAACTCTTTTGAACCGGTATCAAGCATAACTGTGTTTACACCGCGAGCAAGTGTCTGAAGATTTGCATCAGGTCCTACAATCTCACGGAATCTGTCCATCATCTCAAATGCATCTTCGTTCAAGTAAAAGTAAAGTGATTGAAATCTTGCTCCACCACCAAATTCAAAGTGAGTAATACCCGCTTCCTTAGCAGCTTCAACTGCAGGGAAAAAATCATCCATCAGTACACGACCACCAAATACCGACTGGAAACCATCTCTAAAAGTTGTATCCATTATATCTATAAATTTTTTAGCCATATTAATCCTTAAGCTTGTCTATGATGAGCTATCGCTGCTGTAATGGCTGCGATAATTTTTTTGTTATCTTGTTTAGAAGCCACATCCGGAGTTACTCCCGGTTGCGGTTCTGGAAAATACTTATGTAAAATAGCTGACATCGCATTCATACACACTATCAGTATTATGAGAAAAAGAAAAACCGTTCCCATCCCTAGAGCCATAAACTTAAAGCCCTCTGCTATAAGGTTAGTTTCCATAAATCTACCTTTTTTTTATATTTGTCATGCAGTATAGTATAAACATGTTTAAAAGAGTTTTTAACGCATTTATATATTTGCAAAACGAATTCAAATGTTACTTTTTGATTATACAAAACTTTAAATTACAGACCATAAAATAGATTAAAAAAAACTGTTTAACATCTATTATGAAAAGAAGTGATAGAATTTCAAAAATTTTTCAAGAAAGAGAAAAACTATGGTACAAGACAGCATAAAAAAATTTAGACAGATCGGAACTATCGAAGGTTATTCGTACCTTATACTGCTATTTATAGCAATGCCTCTAAAGTATATATTTGACTATCCTATGGCGGTAAAGATCGTTGGAATGACACATGGAGTGTTATTTATACTCTTTTGTATGCTCCTCGTACTTGCTTGGAGACAGGCAGAATGGTCACATAAAGAGAATGCTCTTTTCTTTGCAGCCTCTTTAGTACCGTTTGGAACATTTTTTACAGAGAAAAAAATTAAAACATATGAGTAAAAAATCTGCAAGTTAGATTTTGATAAAATACTCTAAAATATAGTGAAGGATTTCATAAGTTATGATCGCAGGAATGTACGAACAGGATTTTGCAGCTTATATGATTTTCGGGCTTGTGCTGAATTTTCTTTTTTCTATACTTTTTGGTATATATTTGAGTAAAAACATTGGTATGCAGGAGATGATAGAATCTAAAGGGGACAAACAACAGTCCCTTCTTGTAAGTCTGAGTCTTTTTGTCCCTTATGCAAAAATGTTAATCACTCTTTACAGAGTCGCCATACTACAACTTTACTTTTTAAATAAAGGCTATTCACATAAGGAATTTTGGGTATATATGACCCATAAAAATGACTAAAACTATAAGGAGTTTTTCAACTCTTTATATATCTTTCTCTCTACTACGAACGATACCATAAACATCACTACATAGCTTGACACCAAAGCAATAATGACAGATATAATACTTTGTGAGATGAAGAAATAGATGATATAAAAGATACTTACCAAAGATACAACTCCCAACAGGCGTATAAAAAGTGCTGTTAAAAAAGCGCCACTTGCTTTAATGAAAGCAACCTGATACGCATTTATAATGAGAAATACAAAAAAAAATGAAAGGTGCTTGATCATCAAAGAAGCATCTGCATACTCAGGTGGAAACAAAAGTGCAACAATCTCATCGGCATACAACAAAGAGAGCGCAATAAAAGCGGCACTCACCCCAAAAGCATACTTGTATATCCATTTTTTAATTTTTTCTATCTCTTGAATATTTTTTTCATTGACAAGTTTTGAAAGTTCGGGCAATATAAACCTGAAAATAGGAAAAACAAAAAGCATGACCATATAGGAAAATATCGGCTTGCTTACAACCTGAAAATCACCAAGTTCATCAACAGTAAAATACTTCATCATCAAAAGAACAACCATATACAATAACACTATTCCTGAGCCAAACTCTATCGTTGAGATAACTGAGTTTTTAATAAACTTCAATGCGTTTTCATCAAATACGGGCTGTTTTAATGATACTGCCTTATAATGCTCCCTTTTCATCACATATATAAATAAACTAACCAAAAAAGAACTCATGATCGTTGCTATAAAAAGAGGTTGTGTCCCTTCAATGTGAAACATATAGTAGGCTATGACAAACCACATCAGCAGCAATAACGGCTCAAGCACAGTAACATAGTTGATCACCTTATAAAGCCTGTACATTGCAATGATATTTGAGAAGTAAAGACTCGATGCAAGTCCCAATACTGTAGCGACCAAATACCAGTAATGTACATCGACACCTATTTTATGTTTTAAAAAAGGTATGACAAACGCCCATACGGCCAATATAATGACAACAAGTACACCTCGAAATACATTGATGATCATTAAAGCATTCTTCATCTGAGCAAAGGCTACAACCATAGATGAGCGAAAGCCGACCAAAACCAAAAGTGTCAGGGTAAATATATCTATAGCAGTAAAATAAAGTGTCAACGTCGCCTTGTCAATTACGCTTGCAGCAAGCACTTTGAAGCTGAAGTTTAAAACAATACTGAGTAAACTAACTAAGATAGCATTATAAAAGATTTTTTTCACTTGAGCTATTCCTTGTAAAGTGCATTGATACATTGTACTATGGCACTCTCCTTCCAAATACCTTTTTTAGCCATCTTGGCATTGAGCTGTGCTTTATTGTATGCGTAAATAAATTCATCATCATGAAACAGCGGCTTAACAACGGCTAAACCTTTTTCAAGTAAAAGTTCTGCCAATGATTTCTCCCCTTGCACATACACTACAGATCTATCACCTTTAAATTCTATATGGTATAACTGCTTTATTTTTAAATACTCAGAAGAAAAATGTTCCAATAAAGGGTTCTTTTCATAAAAATGTTCCAAAGTTCTCTTACAACCTTTATTGAGTGAGGCATTTTCATATAAATTTTGCAAAGTTAAAATACCATAGGGTCGAGAGTAAAAACTATAATTTCCAAGAGCAAACTTTTGCACCCCATTGGAGAGCACCGCATTAAGGATCACCAAAGTGGGCTCTTTTGCGCCAAGCACTGTAGATATAAAAAGCTGTACAAGTAAAAAATATATGATTTTATGCATAAAGTATTTTAACATGTTATAATAAATCTAAAAAAAGGCAATAGGCAGAGTATGGATGATTTTAAGCTCAAACTTTTTCTGAGTGTACTTG
>JALUKO010000208.1 GCA_027056525.1 Helicobacteraceae bacterium
CAGAGAGAAAACCTGTACCGATGATGGCTAGAGTAGTTCCTTGTGCTTGAAGACCCTCAATCCATGAGGCTATGATGTCCGTGAGACCTGCATTTTTGAGACCATAAACTACGACATAGAGTCCTATACTAAACCATACTATCTGCCATGGAGCAGACTTTATAATCTCTACTGGTTTCACTACCTTGTAGGCATTTGCTATTGCTAAAAAGAGGAGTGCTCCACCAAGAGCAAAGACAGAGATAGGAAGATGGAAGTACATATCCCCGATGAAGTACCCACTCATAAGCAGTGCTAAAAATCCCCAAGAGAGTTTGAACATTGTCTGGTTTTTGATGACACTTGAGGCTTCTGGAAGTGCATCTACATCTACAGTAAGTGGAATATCCTTTCGGAAGTAGATAAAAAGCACTACTATAGAAGCGATGATGGCGAGTAGGTTTGGCAAGAACATATGGTGCATGTATTCTATAAATCCTATCTTAAAGTAACCCGCTGTTACGATGTTGGTGAGGTTTGAGATGACTAGTGGATTTGAAGCACTATCGCCTATAAATCCTCCTGCCATTAAAAATGCAAAGATAGCAAGTGGTTTCATCTTAAGGTACTTCATCTTTGCAAGTAAAATCGGGGTAAGAATAAGTGCAGCCCCATCATTTGCAAAAAAGGCTGCTACAAAGGCACCAAGAAGTAAAATATAGACAAAAAGTTTCTTACCACTTCCCCCACTTAGTTTCGCCATCTTAATAGCTGCCCACTCAAAAAATCCTATCTCATCAAGTACCATAGAGAGAATAATAATCCCGATAAACGAGAGAGTTGCATCCCAAACGATGCCTGTAACAGTGAGAACATCATTAAAACTAACGACCCCTATAAGTAGTGCTACAACAGCTCCAATAACAGCAGAAGTGCCAATCTGTAAACCTTTTGGTTGCCAAATAATAAAAGTAAGTGTGACTAAAAAAAGTCCAAACGCCATAATCATAAATATTCCTAACAATAATCTGGTGATACTATAGCGAAATAAAATCTATAAATCAATATATATTGATATAGTCGCTTTATTATGGTAAAATACTGCCATTAAAGGAGTAATAATGGAAGTTTTTTTAAAGAGTGTCTCAGCACTTAATGATGCAACACGAGTACTCATTTTGCGTTTTATAGATGAAAATGGTGAATGCTGTGTTTGTGATTTGCAAAACTCTTTAGATATGATCCAGTCACGTTTATCACGACATCTCAAACTTCTCAAAGATGCAGGTTTTTTACGAGTGGAGAGAAAAGGTACTTGGGCATACTACTCTGTTCGTTCTCCCCTTGATAGGTTTCGCCTTGAAGCTTTAGAAGAGATTCGTCATCTTAGTATTGAGCTTCCTGCGTTTAAAAGTTGTAGTGACTCGCAAGAGTGTAGCATATAAGGAAAAAAAGATAATGAAAAAAGTAGTAGTGACAGGGGCGAGTTCGGGGATAGGTCGAGCTATTAGTGAGAGGCTTTTATCTCTTGGGTATAGAGTACTTGGAGTGAGTCGGACTATAGATAGTTACACATTTTCTTCGGAAAATTTTACTGCTTTGCAAGTAAATCTTTCAGAGGAGAGAGCAACTCTTAATTTATGTGAAAAGCTAAAAAAAGAGAATATTTATATGCTCATAAATGCAGCAGGATTTGGAAGATTTGCACCACATGAGGAGTTAAATGCCAAGACTATAACAGAGATGACCTTCTTAAATCTCACTGCACCGATGCTACTTACAAACGCCACACTAAGAAGTCTCAAGAAAAGTGAAGGCTACCTCATCAACATTAACTCCATAGAAGCGATAAGAACAAGTAAGTTTGCGGGTGTGTATAGTGCTACAAAAGCAGGACTCAAAGCCTTTGGTGATGTGCTTTTTGAAGAGACACGCAAAAGTGGACTCAGTATCACCAACATAAATCCAGATATGACAGAGTCAGCTTTTTATGATGACTTGCGTTTTGAGACAAGTAAAAAAGAGGATGAAAAGTTATTTGCAAGCGATATAGCTGATGCAGTAGAACATATACTCACTATGCGAAAAGGTGCAGTTGTAAGTGAGTACACTATAAGAAGTTTGAAGTTTGGGATTAGAAAGAAAAAATAGCTAAATATTGATATCTAGTTTGGAGACAAGTGGTGCTTGTGTTGCTTTTAGAAAATCTATATTTTTTTTCACTTGTATCATTGTGTGTTGTATCTCTTTTTGTAATGTTCTAAAAAGTTCATTTGAACTAGATATAAGGTCTTTTGCTTCTTTTAATTCTGAAGATGAAGAAAACTCAGGTATATTATCTAATAATCTACCTATCTCTTCTGTATTTTGTTCTACAAGTGCAACCTTAAACTTGTTAAGCCACATTTGTTGTTTCTCTCCAAGTCTCTAAAAGTACTTTAAAAACTCGACTTGATTCATCTAGCTTCTCTATGTTGTTTTCATGCCCCGCTTCAGCAATGAGCTGTAACTGGTATGCATATAAGCCTTTAAGATAGTGTGCAATATCTCCACCATTGTCAAGGTCTAAAATAGCATTCAGCTCACTAATGACAGCGGTAGAGCGATTCATCCAATAGACTCTCTTTTCAACATTTTTATCTTTTATAGCTTTTTTTGCTTGAGCATTGAAACGAAGGACACCCTCATATAACATCTCGATCAATTTACTTGGTGACTCTACGCCAATATTGTTTTGTGCATAAATATTATGAGCGATGTTTTCATACATTTTAAATCCTTAATCTTTTATTCTTATTACATATCGGCATTTATAGACTTATTTTTAATAATTTGTCTCTTAAATCAATACCTTAGCCAAATATCAATCCTCAAGCAGCCATCTCCTGATGATGAATAGCCCCAATAGAGGTAATATTAGAATATATCCGCTTCATTAAAATATCATCAGGGAATTCGGGAAGTAATTTA
>JALUKO010000209.1 GCA_027056525.1 Helicobacteraceae bacterium
GTTAAAACTCTCAACGGCAAATATGAAGTGATCATTATGACCGGTAATGCAACCCTGCAACGTGCCATAGAGTCGATCCATCTCGGAGTTAAGGACTTTCTTTTGAAGCCTTTTGAGATCGACACACTGATAACAGCCATAAAAAGAGAAGACAAAGTACAAAAAATACAAAAAAATACCAAAAAAAAAGAAACAAAAAAAACAGCAAAAGGTTTTTTAGGCTCCTCCAAAGCACTTGAAAAAGTTTTACATATAGCCGATAAAGCTGCCAGAACCGATGCGAGCATACTACTCCTTGGAGAAAGCGGCGTCGGCAAAGAGGTATTTGCCAACTATATACATGAAAACTCTTTAAGAGCAAAAAAACCTTTTGTCGCTATCAACATGGCCGCTATCCCGGAGAACCTTATAGAGAGTGAGCTTTTTGGTTTTGAAAAAGGTGCATTTACAGATGCAAGCGAAGCAAAAGCGGGTCAGTTTGAACTTGCCAACGGTGGTACACTCTTTTTAGATGAGATAGGCGAAATGCCCTATGGTGTCCAAGCAAAACTTTTACGTGCCCTACAAGAAAAAGAGATCCGAAGACTCGGCTCTTCCAAGAGTATAAAAATAGACATACGAATCATCTCTGCGACCAATGCAAACTTAAACGATAAGATTAAAAACGGGGAATTTCGAGAAGATCTCTATTACCGTTTGAACACAATTCCTTTAAAAATTCCCCCTTTACATGAAAGAAAAGATGAAATTTTACAAATTGCAGATATAATTCTGAAACAAAATTGCCAAAAGTATGATTTTGCCCTGAAAAGCTTTTCAAAAGAAGCACAAAAGCAGCTTTTAGCATACAGCTGGCCTGGAAATATCAGAGAATTGATATCTGTAGTTGAGAGAGCTGTCATCTTGAGTGATGATGATGAGATAACCCCAGAAGCACTCTTTTTGGAATCTCGAGGGCTTACAAAGAGCAAAAGCATACAAAGCATGGAGAAAGAACTCATACAAGAGGTTTTAAACTCCCAAGATCAAGATATTGACAAAGCGTGCAAAATACTTGGTATGAGTAAAACAAATTTAATAAAAAAAATACAAACATATGAGTTGTAAGGAGTAATAGTGTCAAGAAAATATAATGTAGCAGTTGTTGGAGCAAACGGTGCTGTAGGTGAAGAGATTTTAACAATTTTACAAGAGATCGACTTCCCACTAAACAAAGTAGTTCCCTTAGCAAGTTCCAGAAGTGCCGGTCAAAATATTGAATTTAACGCTAAACAGCTTGCGATCAAAGAACTTACCCATAGTGTTTTTGAAGAAGAAGATGTTGAGATCGCACTTTTTTCTGCCGGAGGCAGTGTAAGTGCAGAATTTGCTCCCTCTGCAGTAAAAGCCGGTGCAGTTGTCATCGACAATACATCACACTTCAGAATGGATGAAAAAACTCCTTTGGTAGTTCCGGAAGTCAATCCCGAAGATATTGCGACATGGAAAGATACGGGGATCATAGCAAATCCAAACTGCTCAACCATTCAAATGGTTCAGGCACTTAAGCCTTTAGATGAAGCATATGATCTTCAAAGAGTTGATGTAAGCACATACCAAGCGACAAGTGGTGCCGGGAAAAGTGCTATGGAAGAGCTCGTTGGACAAATGCAAGACTTTTTTGCCTTTAAACTTGACCAATCAGAACATAAATCATTTGCTCACCAGATAGCACTCAATGTTATCCCGCAAATTGATGTGTTTATGGATAACGGTTATACAAAAGAAGAGATGAAAATGGTCAATGAGACAACAAAGATTATGCACAAAGATATTGAACTCAGTGCTACATGTGTTCGTGTTCCTACCCTTCGCGGTCACGCTGAAGCATTGACACTTACCTTTGCAAGTGATGTTGATGCGAATGAGGCAAGAGAAGTGCTCGCCAAAGCACCAAACATCATTATACTGGACGATCCGCAAGAATCTCTTTACCCTATGCCTGCGACCTGCGTTGATATGAATGAGACCTTTGTCGGACGTATTAGAAATGACAACTATAGAAAAAATATTTTACATATGTTTGTTGTTGCTGATAACCTTAGAGTCGGTGCAGCGACTAATGCTGTAAGAATCGCTCAAAAATGGGTTGAGATAGAAGGGGAAAAATAATGTTAGAAAAAATCTTTGAAAACAGTCTTTGGAGTTCACGATTTATGGTTATTTTGGCCGTAATCTTTGGACTTATCGGTGCAATAGTTTTATTTGCAGTAGCAAGTATTGACATAATAGTAACAGCTAAGTATGTATTTACTACATATGTTACAGGTGCGCATCCGGAAAAATTCCACCAAGATGTTGTCGGTGGGATCATAGGTGCCGTTGATCTATACCTTATCGGTGTGGTTATGCTTCTTTTTGCTTTTGGTCTTTATGAGCTTTTTATCTCAGAGATTGATCCGGCTAAAGATGAAGAAGGTAAAGAAAATAAACTCTTAGCTATTCACTCTCTCGATCAATTGAAAGATAAAATATCTAAAGTTATTGTTATGGTACTTGTTGTGGGCTTCTTCCAAAAAGTGGGGCACACAGACTATACTACACCGATCGAGATGCTCTACTTTGCTCTCTCAATAACAGCAGTAGCAGTTGGGCTTTACTTCTTAAGTAAAGTTGGAAAAAAATAGTAGTTTAAACATAATATAAACTAATACTACTAGAATACAAAGAATTAAAAGGATAAAAATGAGTAAAATATTTGTAGATGCATGTTTTGGAAAAGAGACTCCATACACTCCGGTTTGGATGATGAGACAAGCTGGAAGATACCTTCCGGAGTACATGGCTGTTCGTGCAGAAGCCGGAAACTTTTTAAATCTTTGTCACGATCCTAAAAAAGCAGCAGAAGTAACCATACAACCACTTGATATAGTTGGTGTTGATGCTGCAATTTTGTTCAGTGATATTC
>JALUKO010000210.1 GCA_027056525.1 Helicobacteraceae bacterium
GTACTATAAAAAAGTACTTAAAACAGATCTCGACGGTGTACTCGAATCACTCAGAAGCTTTGCAAAAAGCGGTATATGGCTTGAGATCACTACACTTTTGATCCCCGCTACCAATGACTCTCAAAAAGAGATAGCACAGATGGCAGAGTTTATCTCAAGTGAACTTGGCACAGAAATACCTTGGCACTTAAGTGCTTTTCACCCTGATTATAAGATGCGAGACACTCCTCATACTTCACTTGAGTCTATGTTACGTGCACAAGAGATAGCAAAAAGTTATGCTTTAGAGTATGTTTATCTTGGCAATATACAAACAGATACTGCAACATACTGTCCAAAATGCAATAATGAGCTCATAGACAGACGAGGATTTCATGCAAAGATCACGGGTATGCATAACGGCAGATGTAAAAAATGTAATGAAAAAATAGTAGGAGTGTGGCAATGAAGCGAGAGATGAGTGTAGCCGGAACATTTTACCCGGCAAGAGCTGTTGAACTTGAGAGATATTTTGAATATTTCAACAAAATATATGAAGAAACCTTTGAGATAAACAAAGCTAAAACAAGGGCTGTAATTGTTCCCCATGCAGGCTATGTCTACTCAGGATATACTGCCAACATTGCATACAGGGTTTTGCAAAATCTGCCTACGAAGAGCTTCTTAGTGATAGGACCTTCTCACAAAATCGCTTTTAGCGGTATAAGCATGTGCAAGTTTGATGCATATGAAACACCTTTTTCAAGCATAGAACCGGCTTCTGATCTTTTTGATGAGCTTAGTAAAAAGTTTGATCTTGCATCTATCCCGCAGGCTCATGCAGAGCACTCTACAGAAGTGCAATTCCCTTTTTTAAAATACTATCTGCCCCAAGCAAAAATACTTGAACTGGTTTACTCCGATGTTGATCCAAACGACATTGCCAAGATCATCTCCTATGTGTTAAAACATGAACAATGGGGTGTTGTTATCAGTACGGATCTGAGCCACTTTTACTCGCTTGAGGATGCCAATAAACTTGATGGCATCTGTTTGGATGCGATTGAGAAAGTAGATGCAGCAGCGCTTCACCATGGATGTGAGGCATGTGGAAAAATAGGCATAGCTGCCATGCTCACAAGCGCAAAAGAGCTTGGAATGCACTCACATATACTCGACTACAGGACAAGCGCCGATGCAAGCAATGACACAAAAAGTGTAGTAGGCTATGTGAGTGCTTACTTTAACTAACTTCGCTACAATGCTTTTATGAAAAGATCAAATATATTAAAAAATATTCCCAGTGACCTCAAAGAGGAGGTTTTTCAAAAAATTTTAGATACTTCCGAGTTTACCTTAGAGCGTATCATATCCTATGGGCATACTTCACCCGCCACAGGATGGTATGAACAAAAACACAGCGAATGGGTGTTGCTGTTGGAAGGGGAAGCCGTTATATCTTTTGAGGATAAAGATGTGCGATTATGTAAAGGGGATTATATTACTATCCCTGCATTTGTAAAACACAGGGTCTCCTGGACGAAACCAAAAGCTGAGACCATCTGGCTTGCTCTACACTACTGAACGAGCTATTTTGGGTCTCTTTTTGTTGTTTTTCTCTTCTTTTTTGAAACCTTTAAAGATTTTGCCGTAACTTTTTTACTCTCTTTTTTCTTTACAAATTTTTTCTCAGTTCTTTTATGTTCAGACTTAAGTTTTAGCTCATCCTGGTCTTTACGTCGTATGGTGGGATCAGGTTCAAAACCCTCAACAACATCTTTTAAAATTTTTTGTCCGATAAGTCTTTCGATATCTTTAATATCATACTTTTCATATATATCTATGAGTGTGATAGCTTCACCCTCACGCCCTGCACGCCCTGTTCTTCCCACGCGGTGAACATAATCCTCGGCAATAGCAGGAAGCTCATAGTTGATCACATAAGGTAGATGCTCAATATCAAGACCACGTGATGCAATATCTGTCGCTATAAGAACACGAATCTTTTTGGCTTTAAACTGCTGCAGCGTTTTCAGTCGTTTTGCTTTTGTTTTATCTCCATGAATAACACCACAGGTAAGCCCATCTTTTTGCAGCTCTTCATAAAGCTCATCGGCACTGAGTTTTGTCTTTGTAAAGACTAAAACCTGTTCAAAATTACGTGAACCTATGAGATATGCCAAAAGTTCCGCTTTTCTATCTGTATCAACATGATAGGCGATCTGATTTATCGTATCTACTGTTGTATTTTTTTTGGCTGTTTCTATAAAAGCCGGTTTTCTCAGTATAAGTTTTGAGAGTTTTCTCACCTTTTCACTGAATGTTGCTGAGAACAAAAGAGTCTGGTGTTTTTTGGGAAGCAAAGGGTGGATCTGTCGTATATCTTTTGAAAAACCCATATCCAGCATCCTGTCGGCTTCATCAAGAACAAAGATCTCCACATCATCAAGATATAAACCTTTTTGTGTATGCTCCATTAAGCGTCCCGGAGTCGCTATGATGATATCGATGCCGCTTCTAAGAGCACGCCTTTGTTTTTCAAGGTCTTTACCACCGATCAATATGGTCGTTTTTATATCCATATACTTACAAAAAGCCTGCAGATCTTCATATATCTGAATACTCAGTTCACGTGTGGGAGAAAGTATAACGGCACGGACACCCCTGCCCTCTTGCGGTTTTCTCAGTCTTTGCAGTATAGGCAAGGCAAAAGCGGCTGTTTTACCTGTTCCTGTCTGCGCGGTTGCAAAAATATCTTTTTTTTGTAAAACCAAAGGGATGGCTCTTGTTTGGATGGTTGTAGGGTTTTTATAGCCTAGATCTTCTATGGCCTGAAGAAGTGGTTTAAAGACTCCTAATTTTTCAAATGACATGCATTACCTTCTTGATTTATTTAAAAACTCTCTATTTACAAAGAGTTAGTAGAACTTTTAGATATTCCCGTGTATAATATATATGGAATT
>JALUKO010000211.1 GCA_027056525.1 Helicobacteraceae bacterium
TTGTGCCTATAACCGAGACCAAGATTTTTCAAACTGCATTGACAGTTTTATAATCGTAGATATAACAAAAATAAAAGATTCACAAAGAAAAAGGTATATAAGCTAATACATATAAAATTTACAGAACAATGACAAGAGAAGCTTGAGAGACCGATTAGTTGCTAGACAACTCTTGTTTTGATGGCGGTATAAAACCATATACAAGAGTGTATCCCATAGCTTGATTGTGCTGGCTATAGTACTGAAGGTTTTGAGAAGTATGCCATGTATTTTTTTGTTCAAGCTTGGGTATGGTTATATCCTGACTTTTATAGAAAATTTTCTTATCCTTATAAAGAAGTAAAAACTCATTTGTATCTACAAGGACACTACTTAAAACAGAAAACAGCTCTTTCTCAAAACTCTTTTGAGCAGACGATACACTCGCCATAGAACCGATAAACATATCAAACATCTTCAGATCTTGCACATATATAATATACTTGGAACCCTTTGTATAAAAATCACTCTCTAAAAAACCACTTGTATGTTTACGCACTTTTTGCAACTCTTCTAAAATAATCGACCTTGCATCCGCATCCATATAAAAATTCAACTTAGTTTTATCAACACCTTGAGGACCAAGTAAAATACTGTCACCGGCAAAGTTTGTTATAAACAGGGAGTTTTGTGAATCCACAACAATATTTTTGACAATGCTGATGATCCTCTCTTTATTACTTTGTTTGTTTTGATATCTATCATAGATAAATTGTGCCCGCTTAGAAGCTGTAAGCACTTTTTGCTTAAGTTTTAGCCTGATATTTTCTTGTATCTCTTTATTTTTCTTTTGCAACAATCTATCAAGTTGAGAAACGATCTTTTGTGCTTTTTGTTTTTGTTTTTGTAGTTGCAGCTTGGCAGTTTGTATCTTCTTGGCTGCCACTCTTTTTTGCTCTTGAAGCTGATAGTTGTGTAAGCTTTTTTGACACTCCTGCTTGTAAAACTGAGCCATAGCAAACCCAAGGCTCCCCACTACTCCAACAAACACAATAGCAACTAAAAACGATTTACTCAGAATTTTTTTCTCCATCATACATCACTCTCACTCTCAATAGGAAGCCTCTTCTTTGGTTTTAACCCGAGTGCTTTCATATTTTGTGCCCTTTTTATAACATTACCACGCCCTGTAGAGAGTCGGTTCATCGCTTTGTCATATGCATCTTGTGTTCTTTGAATATGTGTAGCAATATTTTGCATCTCTTCAACAAAACCTACAAGTTTATCATACATAGCTTCTGCTTCTGTAGCTATTTTTTTAGCATGTTCTTCTTGTCTTTGTGTTCGCCAAATATGCTCTATCGTTCTTAGTGTCACCAGAAGTGTTGATGGGGAAACTACCAAGATATTACTCTCATACGCACGTTTAAAAAACTCCCCGTCCTGCTCAAGTGCTAACAAAAAAGCACCCTCAATCGGCATAAACAAAAGTACAAAATCAAGAGTATTGACACCTTCAAGCTTCTCGTATCTTTTTTCACTCAAACCTTTAATATGCGCTGACATACTTGCTATATGCTCTTTAAGAGCTCTCGTTTTCTCCTGTGGGTCCTCTTCGTTGACAAAACGTTCATAAGCTGTAAGGGAAACCTTGGAATCTATGATAATATCTCTGTTTTGCGGCATATGTATCACTACATCGGGACGGTAAGTTTTACCCTCATCACTCTTAAGCGTTGCCTGCAGTTCATACTCCTCACCCTCACGAAGACCGGATTGTTCAAGTATATTTTCCAGTACTATCTCACCCCAATTTCCCTGTGTTTTATTCTCACCCTTGAGTGCATTTGTCAGATTTAGCGCTTCTGATGCCAACTGCTCATTCATCTGTTTTAAACGCATCAGTTCATCTTTAAGCAGGTATCTGTCTTTCAGCTCACTTTCAAACTGTTCTCGTGATTCTTTTGAGAAGTTACTGATCTGCTCACGAAACGGCTTTAAAAGAAGTTCAAGCTGCTCTTTGGATGTCACAGAAAACTGTTTTGTTTTCTCTTCATAGATCTTATTTGAAAGGTTGCTAAACTCACGTGAGAGTTCATTTTTTGCATTTTGTAATGTTTCGAGTTTCTCTTTAGAAGACCTGATCTCATCTTCATAACGGGTATTGAGTACCGCATAACGCAGTTCAAGATCATTTTTTTCTTGAGTGATAGCGGCTAGTTCTTGATGCAGCTGCTGATGTTTTGTTTGCTCTTGATCTAGTTGCTCTTTGAGTTTAAAATAGATATATAACACAACCATCAGCACTACAATGAGAAATATCGAAAGTAAAAGATAGAGATCAAATTGCATAAAACACCTTAGTATTATTTTGTATGTCATTATACAATATTTAAATTATTTATTCTTTTTGTAGCACTATAAACTTAAGCAATGAACAACATTTGTAACTTTAATATTAACTAATCAATATTTAGGTATAATTCCGAAAATATTTTAAGGGGAAGATGCCCTGATAGACTTGAGTAAAGAACAATTTCCTTGCGTCATCTCCTTAAACAATCAAGGATAATGATGCAAGACAATGCACAAACACAAGAAGAAAAACTAATGACATTTGATGAATTAGGATTAAAACCGGAGATACTTAAAAGTATCAAATTTGCAGGATTTACTACTCCTTCACCAATTCAAGCACAGGCGATCCCTTTTATTTTATCAGGTAAAGATATAGTAGGTCAGGCACATACAGGTACGGGTAAAACCGCTGCTTTTGCTCTGCCGGCACTGAACAATATGCAACTAGACGGCTCAGTGGAACTTTTAGTTATCACACCAACACGTGAACTAGCAACACAGGTAAGTGATGAAATTTTTAAATATGGTCGTAACCTGGGTGTAAAAACAGTAACGGTTTATGGTGGTAGCTCATATAAACGTCAGCTAGACCTTATCTCTCGCGGAGCAAGCGTAGTTGTTGCAACTCCCGGGCGTATGCTAGATATTCTAAAAAAAGGGATGCTCACTGATTTCACTCCAAGTATGGTTGTACTAGATGAAGCTGATGAGATGTTAGACATGGGATTTTTAGATGATATCAATGAAATATTCTCTTACCTTCCAACAAATCGCCAAACACTGCTTTTCTCTGCAACTATGCCACAGCCGATCAAAACATTGGCAAGTAGAATTCTTCAGGATCCTGAATTTATCTCGATCACAAAGGGTGAGACTACAAATGCAGATATTGAGCAACTCTACTATGTTATAGATGAGCACGAGCGTGATGATGCCATCATCCGTCTTATGGATAGTGAAGATACAAAAAAATCAGTTGTATTTTGTAGAACAAAATCAGAAGTTGACAGACTCTCAAATGTACTAAGCAATGCAGGCTACCTTGCAAACGGACTTCATGGAGATATGGAACAACGTCAACGTGAAAATGTCATCAAGGGTTTTAAAAACAACTCTGTGCAGGTTTTAGTTGCAACAGATGTAGCTGCACGTGGCATCCATGTCAATAATATATCTCACGTATTTAACTACCATATTCCATTTGATCCAGAGTCTTATGTTCACCGTATTGGAAGAACAGGACGTGCCGGCACAAAAGGAAAAGCAATCACACTTTTAACTCCTTTAGAGTTCAAAGAACTGCAACGTATCAAACAAAAAGTTGGTACTTCTATGGAACATGCATATGTTCCAAGTAAAAATGATCTACGCAAAAGTACAGTTGAAAATATTGTTAAAACTATCGAAGATCAGCACATATACGATGAAGCACATAAGGTTCTTGATCGTTTAAAAGAAGATATAGATGAAGAAACGATTATGTTTAAACTGATCTCTATGATTTTGGATAAACAAGATATCAAAGGACCAAATTCTATTGGTATCCCTGCTGAGAAACTTGTTGCTATTCTTGAGAGAGCCGGCAAAAGAAGAGATACAAGAGCTCGCGGACGTTCAAGAAACGGTGGTGGTTACCGTGGCAATAACCGTAACCGCTCTAACTCATCTTCTAGTCGTGGTGGTTACCGTGGAAACAGAGGATCATCTAACAGAAGCAGATAGTAGCTTCTTATATACTTTCTTGGTATGCTTTACCAAGAAGGTTTTTCGTTTGGATCTTTAAAGAGAGATTATTTTAAGGGACTAAAAGGAACAAGTGCCGAACCCCAGGTTAAACCCCCGCCAAAAGCATCTAAGAGTAAAAGTTCTCCTGCTTTAAGTTCTCCACTTTCATAGATATCATTGATAGCCATAGGGATAGAAGCTCCCGAAGTATTTCCATATTTTGCAACCGTGAGAACAACCTGCTCCTCTTTCATACTCAGGGCATCTCCAACAGCTTTAATAATTCTATAATTTGCCTGATGGGGAACAAAATGTTTTATATCAGAGCTTTTAATATTATTTGCTTCTAAAATATCTACCACATCTTTTGTCAAGGTTCTCACAGCAACTTTAAAGGTCTCGTTCCCTTTCATTTGCATAAAACAGCTTCCCGCTTCTTGAGTTAAAGAATCATGAGGAGAACCTGTTCCACCATTTGGGGTCATAAGCAGATCTGCATATGTACCATCTGCACCGGTGTGAACATCTATGATCGCTTCTTCTTTTTTCTCAGTTGCACTTATTATCGCAGCACCGGCACCATCACCAAAGAGTATGCATGTTCCTCTGTCCGTATAATCAGTAATTGCTGAGAGCTTTTCTGCACCAACAATAAGAACATTTTTTTTCATGCCCGATTCAATAAAGGCTTTTGCTATAGAAAGTATATAAACAAACCCTGTACAAGCGGCAGAAATATCAAAGGCAGTGACATTACCCAGACCTAGCTTGTTGGATATAATAGTAGCCGTAGATGGCATACAAAAATAATCAGGTGATATAGTTGCGCATATAACCATATCGATTTGAGCAGGATCTATACCGCTTCGCTCGATAGCTTTTTTGGCAGCTTTTACGCCCATATCACTGGTTGTTTCGTTCTCAGCAGCAATATGACGCTCTTTTATGCCTGTTCTTTTAGTGATCCAATCATCAGTGGTATCCACCATTTTTGATAGATCTTCATTTGTTAAAATTTTCTCCGGAGCGTACGCACCTATTGAACGAAAAGCAGCATAAGCCATTAAGCTTCCTTTTGTTTTAACTTTTCAAGTCGTGAAATAATATGCTCATTGACACCCGTATCAACATAGTTGATCGCTTGATAGATAGCATTTTCTATCGCTTTGGCATTACTTTTTCCATGACTTACAATTGCACACCCTTTGATCCCAATGAGTGGAGCACCGCCGATTTCAGCATAATCGATCTCTTTTTTAAGAAGCTTAAAAACTTTTCTCATAAGAAGTGCACCTGTGATTGAAACCGGTGATTTTCTAATATAGTCTTTGATTAGTATACTGATGGTAGAAGCGACACCTTCACTTGCTTTAAGGACTAAATTCCCAACGAAACCATCACAAGTGATTACATCACAGCTTCCATTAAAAATATCACTTCCTTCAACATTGCCTTTAAAGCCTTTGTAGCCTAGAAGAAGCTTATGAGCTGCTTTTGTTACTTCACTTCCTTTAGAGTCTTCTTCGCCATTGGCAAGGATACCTATACTTGGATTTTTAATTTTGAGCAAATCCTCTGCATAACAGCCACCCATAACGGCAAACTCTGCTAAATGTTCAGGTTTTGAGTCAACATTTGCACCCACATCCAAAACGACAGAGCGACGACCAGTTTTTGTTGGCATTAAAGTCACAAGAGCCGGACGGGAAACACCTTTAAGGCGACCTAGTCTCAGTGTTGCCAAAGTCATCGTTGCGCCACTGTGCCCTGCAGATACTATACCATCAGCTTCACCTTTTTTGACAAGATCAACCGCTTTATAAATACTGCTCTCTTTTCTTTTGACCGCATCAGTTGCAGCATCACTCATTGAAATAACATCATCAGTATCAACGATTAAAATCTTATCTCTATAACGTTTTGGTAACAGAGGTAAAATTTCTGATTCTTTTCCTACTAAAATAGGGATGAAATCTTTTTTCTTTAGTGCTTGTAAACAACCTTTTACAATTGGCTCGGGACCGAAATCCCCGCCCATTGCATCAATAGCGATTTTCACCATTGATTATTTATACTCACCGGTAGTAGGGTTAATGTGATGTGGAAGTTTATATGTTCCATCTTTATCTTTAACTGGACGCGCTAAAGAAATTTTATAGTGAGTTCTTCTTTTTGCTGAACGAGAGTGGGATACTCTTCTTTTAGGTACTGCCATGGTTAATTCCTTTCTTTGTTATTTACAGTTTTCGCAACTATGATAGTCGCTTTTGATAAGCTCTATTTCAGAATTTAAAAGCTCATCGAGGTCGGCTATTGAATTAAAAGATTCAACTACATCAAGATCGATGTTGCCATCATCTTCATAGATACCATCGGAGATAAAAAACTCTATCTCTTCATCTACAGGCAAATGAAATTCTTCGCCACATATTTTACATTGAGTATCAATTTTACCGACAAGATTTGCTTTTAACAAAATCAATTTGCCAGAATGATACTCTAAATAACCTTTAAAAGTTATTTCATCAGATTTTATACTAAAATCTAATGGTGTTGTTGTTACTTTTCTAAGAGTTATTTTCATAAATCAGAATTATGAAATTTCTCTCTCTGAAAAGAAAAATGCTATTTCGATAGCTGCATTTTCAACAGAATCACTTCCGTGAACTGCATTTGCATCTATATTTTCAGCAAAGTCTGCACGTATAGTTCCAGCTTCTGCTTCTTTTGGATTCGTCGCACCCATAAGATCACGATTCTTCTGCATTGCATTCTCACCCTCAAGTACTGAAACAACAACAGGACCGCTAATCATAAAATCAACTAAATCGTTGAAAAAAGGTCTTTCGGCGTGAACAGCATAAAAAGCTTCTGCATCTGCACGAGAAAGTTGGATCTTTCTTGTTGCTGCTATTTTAAGGCCATTGCTCTCAAAACGATCTAAAATTTTACCTATAACGCCCTTTGCAACAGCATCAGGTTTAATAATCGATAGTGTACGTTCCATCAAATCTCCTAGTAAATATGAAAAATAAAGTGCGATTATAGCGAAAATAATTGGTAATGTAGTTTAAAAATCAAAAAAAGAGTATTTTTATTTTAAGAATGTAGAGTTTTTAAAATGAATATAGGGTGTAACTCCCAAGAGAGGGAGCTTTAATTAGTCGATTATGTTTTCGCGATTTTTACGAGCATCTTCGCTAACACTTTCTACATACGGCTGTTCTACATCTGGATCTTCCATAACATAGTTTTTACCATCAATATAGTTAGGACCTGCAAAGAAATCTTTATGTTCAGCAGTAAATGGCATATCCCATGTAATACATCCTTCAGTTGGACATGCAGTAGCACAAGCCGGCTCATCATGATGATCAACACACTCTACACATTTATCTGGGTAAACGTAATAAATCTCCTCACCTGTCGGATTATCATCCTCATCTACAATTGCTTCTACTGGACATTCATCTATACAAGCACCACAGTTAATACATGTATCATTAATAATTACTGCCATCATTTTCTCCTAAATAATTTGTTTAGATAACTATAACAGAAGATTTTTAAAGGTAGCTAAAAGTGTGTTTCTTTCAAATAAATATATTGATAAAAGTTACGTTTTTAAATGAATAACGGAAGAAGTGAAGCAAGAATTCTACGGTGAAAATTCACCGTAAAAGAAAAATTTTACAGAGATAAATATTTTTTTATATCTTCTACTCTGTCTGTTTTTTCCCAGCTGAATGTATCTTCTTCTCTTCCGAAGTGACCATATGCAGCGGTCTTTCTATATATAGGACGAAGCAGATCAAGTGAATCGATAATCCCTTTAGGGGAAAGATCAAAAAGTTCTTTGATACACTTTTCAATCTCCTCTTCACTTACCTTGCCTGTTCCGTGCGTATCAACCATAATGGAGACAGGCTGAGTAACACCTATAGCATAAGCAACTTGGATGGTAGCTCTCTCACATACCCCTGCAGCGACAAGATTTTTAGCGACATGACGTGCAGCATATGCGGCACTTCTATCAACCTTGGTCGGATCCTTGCCAGAAAACGCACCACCGCCGTGAGGACAACTCCCGCCATATGTGTCAACAATGATCTTTCTTCCTGTTAGCCCGGCATCCCCTTGAGGTCCACCAATAACAAACTTACCTGTCGGATTGATATGCAGTATCACATCATCACCCATCAACTCTGCAGGTATCACCTTTTTAATAACCTCATTGATGATATCTTCATGAATCTTTTCCTGAGAAACTTCAGGAGCATGTTGTGTAGAGATAACTACTGTCTCAACGGACACAGGCTTATCATCTATGTATTTTACACTGATCTGTGCTTTTCCATCAGGACGAAGATAGGGAACGATCCCCTCTTTACGCACCTCAGCCAATCTTTGTGTCAAACGGTGTGCCAAGTGGATCGGAAGCGGCATCAATACATCTGTTTCACTACAGGCATAACCAAACATCAAGCCTTGATCACCTGCACCGATCTCACCATCTGCTTGGTCAACACCTTGATTAATATCAGGCGATTGCTCCCCGATTCCATTTAAAACTGCAGCCGATCTATGATCAAAACCATAGGTTGCGTCTGTATATCCAATCTCTTGAATAACACGTCTTGCAATCTCTTGCATAGGGGCATAAGCCACTGTCTTCAGTTCACCTGCAATTACACAAAAACCATTTGATACCAATGTTTCACACGCAACGCGCGCAGAAGTATCATGCTCAATAATATAATCCAGAATTGCATCACTGATCTGATCTGCCATCTTATCAGGGTGCCCCTCTGTTACAGACTCTGAAGTAAATATATACTCTTTTACATCTTTTGTCATCGATTTTCCTTATTGAAGTATAAAGTCCAGCTCTATAAATCAGCCTAATTATATCCAATTATCTGTTATAATAAGTTCAAAAATTTTATAACAGGTAAATACAAATTGAATTTATTAATCATTGAAGATGACAAATTAACAGCAAAACAATTGATGCAGTTACTCAAAAGCGAGAAATACAAATGTGATTTTGCAAATGGTTACATACAAGCAAAAGAGCTAGTTGATAAAAACAGTTACGCATTGATCCTGCTTGACTGGAACCTTGGAGATGGTGACGGGCTAATATTTTTAAAAGAGATAAGAGAACTTGATATTAATACACCTATTC
>JALUKO010000212.1 GCA_027056525.1 Helicobacteraceae bacterium
AGAGGAATTCTCAGCAGAACTCCTTTTGGCATCTTCTATAACATTTCTAAGCTCTAAAAACATTATATTTAACTCTTTAGCAAGACTACTCAACTCATCCTTGTCTCTTTTTGTAAGTGAAATAGTATGAGAAATATCTTTATTTTTCGTTATATATCCGATTGCCTTTGAAATTTTAAAAACTTTCTCATTGATCTGCCTTGAGACAATATAGGTTAAAACCGCCATAAAACTCAACAATGCTACAAACAAAGAGATAAGAGTTATAACAATACTTTGTTCTTTAGTTTTTATGATTAGTTCTTCCTGTTTAAGTAGTTTTTCTAAGGAACTGTCAACTCTATGTATGATGTTTCTCATCTGCCCAAGCAAACCGCTTTTTGGATTCAAGCCAACCTCTTTATATCCATCCACTAAAGCATAAAAATCTCTTTGGTATGCCTTTAGCAGATTTTTTGCTTTATTCTTTTGTGAGAGTGTACTTCCTGTTTTTAGGTCTTTCAAAAATACCTGCACAGATTTATTAAATTTTTCAAGATACTTAAGATCTTTTCTAAGCATAAAATCTTTTTCAGCCCTGCGAAGCATCAACATATCTGCTTGTAGTTTATAATGTTCTCCCGTTTTTAATAAAGCCTCTAAATTGTGGACGCTCTCTCTTAAAGAACCGTAAAGTCCATCTTTTGGATGCAGACCTATCTTTTTTTGAAGTTCAACGATGGTATTAAATTTTTTTTCGTACTCAAAAAGTATTTTTTCTAATTTCTTTAACTCTTCTACATTTAAATGACTCTCTCTCAATCTCGCTTCTATATCTTTAACAATAGCCTGAAGTTTTTTATAATTTTTTCGATACTTTTGTTGATACTTCAGGTCTTTTCGTGCTAAAAAATCTTTTTCATCTCGCCTGAGTTGTAATATATGAGTTTCGATATTTTTAATCTTAAAGTTGATAACAGAAAGTTCTTTGAGTTCCATAGAAGATGTATAGAAATAAAAACCTAAAAAAAGAAAAGATACGATGGACGTCATCGTAATAACCAATAGTCTTGATTTAATACTCGTTAAAAACTGCATACAGATCCACCCTATAGTAAAGATTTTTTTATAAAACACTATTGTATAAAAATTTGATTAATTTTTGATAAAATTATTTAATTAGTGTAAAAATAACGTATGGATGCAAAACCGTACGCTGATGTACCTTCTATACTTTGCACCTGCTCTTGCGTAACAATGCCGCCAAGTGCAAAAACTTTGATAGTAACTTTTTGCAAAAGTTCTTTAAGATCTGCGATACCTTTAGCTTCCCCTTTTCCCGGTGAGGTAAAAATCGGACTGTATGTCACTCCATCAGCTCCTCTTCTTTGCGCTTCGAGCACCTCTTCGTGCGTATGAGTACTTATAAAAACTTCCAAGCCTGCTTCTTTAGCCTTTTCAATCTCATCAAATTGTTTAGAAGTAAGATGCACACCTCTTGATTGAAGCTGTTGTGCTAGTTCAATATCTCTGTGGATAAAACTCTTTACAGATGCAAATTGGGAGCACACCTCAACAAAATGAGCTGCCTGCAGAGCATAAGAGGGGTTTGCTTTGTCTCTGTACAAAGCATACTCCGGCATATGAAGGGCCAATTGTTCATGCAGTATCGAGCGAAATACTGCCGGAGTGTCCGTATAAAATTCTCGTGAGGTTATAAGATACTTCCGTAACATAGCTACTATCTAAAAAGTGGGTTTTTAAAGTCAATTTTCACAGCATCTACATTTTTTTCATAACGCTGAGCCATCGCTTCTACATGGTACTCCAATCGCTCAAGTAAGTAGAGTTCCTCTGGGGTATATTTTGATTTTGCCTTTTGTATATACTCTTGTAAAAATTTTAGTTTTTCCTCTTCTGTGTCAAATGCAATACTTCCAATGATCTCAGCTACACTTTTATACGCTTCATCACTGCAGGAGCTTAGAAAATCATAAGAAAGATCCATAGTTTTCATGGTATGGAGTGCTTTTGAAAATGCAAAATGATTGTAAAGCATACAACCTACAAAATACTCTATATCAGAACTTTCAAATTCAGAATAATGGTTTTGCTCATCCGCAAAATGTGTGTGCCATATCTCTAAAGCTTTTTGTATTTTAGTGTCCATTGTGTACTCTTTAAAATTTTTTGTCATTATACACAAAAAAAGTGACTAGATTTTTTCCTTTAGCTGTTCAAAATTATCACTAAACTCCTGACATATACCCAGCAGTTTCTCTTTTACTTCTATGATCTCTTGATCAAAATATATATTTTCAAATGCAATAGCAATATTTTTTAAAAACAGTTCTAAAAGCTCTTTATCCGCGTCAGTTATGCTCTTATTTGGTTTTAAATAAATAAAATGTTGTATCCCTGTACGTAAACTCACATAGCCAACAAAAGCATCTTCTTCATATACTGAGCTTTGTTGTTGCATCGATCTTTTAAGCATATTTTTCACATCTTGAGGAATTGGGGGCTGTGCTTTTAGTTTTGCAATATCAAACTGCCCAGTTCCCGCTAAAATCTCAAAGTTTTCTTTCTCTTTTTTCGCAGTAAAACCGTTCACCTGAACATACATCGAGTCATTATAAACATTTAATACAGGTATCATTTGAGTTAAAATACCGCTTGTTAACTTGACTAAAGAGTGTAGTTTAAAAAGTTCTGCAGAAGATTCTATGATCAGCAACAACCCCTCTTTACCACGCTGAAGAGACTCAAGTGTTTGATAGCACCTTAACGCTGTTACAAGTGTAGTAAAAAGCTTTTTAGATGTGAGTTCTGTTTTTTCTTTGTAATCATTAATGTCATAATTAACGATCACCTCTTCTTGTGGTGCCGAACCCGGCTGACCTGTTCTGAGTATGATACGAA
>JALUKO010000213.1 GCA_027056525.1 Helicobacteraceae bacterium
TTTTAAATGCGCTTGACCGTGCTAAAGTATATTCACAAGAGACAGAGTGTGATAATAGACTAACACTCTTGTTAGCAGTGCTCTGCTCACAATTCTCTCATGATGAATCTCTGTCGTTTTTCACAAAGATCTCTTCTGATAAAAAGCTACTACAAGATACACTTACTCTGCATGATCTACTCTTTGATCTTGATAATATCACAAACTATGAACTCTACAAACTAGCGACACAGGTCAACATAAAACTCTATACACTTTACCTTTTAGCACTCTATCCAGAAAAAGAAGCTGCTATACGTATGCTTGAGAAACGAGCAGAAAAACTTGGAGTATTGGAGCAAAAACTACAAGCACTTTTAAGAGGAAAAGATCTTATTGAAGCGAGGCTATCCCCTTCTAAAGAGTTCTCAACGCTTCTAAATGAAGCCTATGAACTACAGATGCAAGAAAGAATACAAACAAAAGAAGAAGCACTGAAGTGGTTACATAGAAGAGTTGTTCTCTCCTAGAACATCCATTTTGTTCTGTAAAACCATTCTTTTATTGATATTTTCGAGTGCGATATTGACAGCGTCAACAAAACGAGAAGCATATATATCTTTATACTCTCTGTCATACTCTTCTATGATATCTTTATAGATTTCTACGAACTTTTGAACCAACTCTACAGTAACAAGATTTATCTTCTTATTTTCACAAATCGCTAAAATAAGATCAAAAGCCTTTTTCTTTTTAGAATCCATATCATCTGTTTTGAGATAATATTTTTTACTCTTTGTGTTTTCTTCTGTAAGGCGGCGCATGACAACATTGAGACCATCTTCGCTCACTTCAAGATCTTGAATATTGTTTTTTATATAGGAACGCATTTCGGTCAGATTCATTTTAGACAGTTTTTCAACTAGAGCTGTATGCTCAGCATTCTCTTCACTAATCTCTTCTTTTTTTCTTCCCAAAATACCATTAAACATCTTGTGTTCCTTTTATTTCGTTATTTTTGAACTATCTATCTCAATAACCGTATGCACATTTCCTCTTGGGTTAAAATCAGCTGTTATCTTCATATATTTTGGTTTGAGCTTCTCTTCTAATACTCCATAGATCTCATTGGCAGAATTCTCATGGGATACGTGTCTCTCACGAAATGAGTTGATGTAGAGTTTGATCGCTTTAAGCTCTACAACCCATTTATCAGGTGTATATTCAAGATAGATCGTTGCATAGTCCGGATACCCACTGCGTGGACAGAGACAGGAAAACTCCGGTAGAGTCATCTTTATAAGGTACTCTCTGTCGTGTTCATTCGGCCATATCTCCAAATCTTTCTCTACATCAAATTCATTTAAAATTTTTTCACCATATTTCATCTGTTTTCTCCTAATTTTTTATCTCTTGCAGGTTTGCTAAATATTTTCCCTGCAAATAGTCTATACCTATCGCTTTGGCAAGTCTGTATGTCTCTTCATCTTCTATATTTTTCATCCAAGATTTAATCCCTTTTTCATGAGCCATAATATTAAACCCTTCAATTATACTACGATTTTTCTCCAGTTTTTCTTCATGCGAATAGTAGGTATCAAAACGAATAACATCAATATCAAGCTCACGCAGATACAAAAAACTTGTATGTATTGAAGCAACTCTATCTATTGCAAAACGCACACCATACTCTTTAAAAGAGTTGATTATAGAGTTATATCTGCTTGTATAAGAGTAATACTCTGCTTCAAAAAGAACAAACATCACTTTTATTTCACTCTCACGTAAGAGCTCTTTTGCACGTGATAAGAATTTCTCATTTCTTAGTGAGGTCGGTAAAATATTGAGTGCAAATATCTTCTCTCTTTCTTTACAACTCTCTAATACCGTCTCTAACACAACCAGATCGAACTCTATCCCCAAACCAAGTTTGTTAATAACTTTGAGATACGTCTTAGGATAGATCACTTTACCGTTAGCCGCTTTGAGTTTGACAAAGCATTCATGAAAAACCTCTTGATCGTTAGCATAAACATCTTGAGCCATAACAATAAGCTCTCTGTTTTCAATCGCATGAATAACAATGGATTCAAGTTCGTTTGGATTCATCTCCTCTTCTTGCTCTTTTTGTTTAGAGTTTTTTCTCTTCTCTATACTCTCAAAAAGATTTTCAATGAGATAATCCAACTCATGTGAATAACTTGTATCTGTTATGGCACCAGAGATCTTTACCTCTATATCACCGACTTTAAGCTCACCCGATTTCAAACACATCAGCTCTAAGACAGTGGAGTATTTTGTTTTAAGTCCCTCAAGACCCAGTACAAAGTCTCCACCTTTAATATGTCCCATAGGAAAGTTCGTTATTCCCTCTTTTTTCAAATACTCTGCTATCCAAAGTGCAACCTCACGCAGAACCTTATCTCCATTTTTAATCCCATAAAGCTTGTTAATATCATTGAGATTGTCAATACTGATAAGAACCAAGGTGTACTCTTTTTTATCTTTTATCTCTTTTTGCAAATATTCATAAAGATACTCACGTGTGAATGTCTTTGTCACATCATCTGTAATTTTGACAGAAAAACCATTATAGATAAGATAGAAGATAAAATAGATACTCACTAAGACTATCAATATGGCTTCGACAAAAAACGAACTGTGTAGGTTTTGATAGTTAGTTATAAGCGTATGTGAAATAAAAGCGATGATAAGAGCAAAGATAGGAAGACCGATGCGAAGTGCCAGTCTAAAACGGTACTCCCTCTCTTTTGTTTGCGGTAGTAACATCTAAACGTCTAAATGTTTTACATCTTTTGCATGTGTCTCAATATAGTTACGACGTGGTTCGACCTCATCACCCATAAAGAGTGTAAATGCATCCGAAGCTGCCTCTGCATCTTCAATAGTT
>JALUKO010000214.1 GCA_027056525.1 Helicobacteraceae bacterium
GGTTTAACTATGGAGGGTGAGATCTTTAAAGCAAAAGACCTTGCAGGACTTAACGGTATTCACTTTAGACAAAACTCACTCAACGGTGAGATCACTGCATCTCGCTCAACGAGAGAGATCAAACTAAACGCAGATCTTCACTAATTTCTTGCATATACCTTCTGTGGTATATGCACCTTTTTAAAATCACTTACTTTCGATTTGTAAACTTCCCTTTACCCCTTTAAGATTATAATTGTTTTATAAGTAAGGAGAAAAGCTATGAATATAACGTCAAATATCTCTTCTATTGCAGCACAGCAAACATTGATGAACACAAATGCGAACAATGTTGCAAATGTAAATACTGATGGTTTCATACCTACAGACACGAAAGTGATCAGCACTACTGATAACTCAGTGGGCACTTCTAAGCGTTTGGCAGATGATAACGGATCAGCCAAAAGCCAAACTGACCTTACAAAAGAGATCACCGATCAAATCATAGTGCAAAATGCAACAGCGCTCAACGTCACAGCCATCAAAACGCAAGATGAGATGTTTGGCTCACTTTTGGACACCAAAGCATAAGATTACTTTGTAAATATATTTATACTTTTTAAGTTTTTCAGCATATCGGCATCTTTGTCATAGTCTTTTTGATATTGACCCAAGTGAAGTGTACTTATAACAGGTTTGCCTATTATTATGCGACCCTCTTTTCCCAGATGATCAGTAGTTTTTATCCCCCATACATTTTGAAAGACCACCGGTTCATTGTCATAAGTGCCTATATACAAGGCTATATGCCCTTGTTTATATAAAAATGTTTCAAAAGGGATAGCTTCCGATTCAATCAGTCTTATTTTGCCGTCATCACTGTAAGATTCAAGTTGCACAACCTTGCCTACTTTGCTTTGAGCAAAAGAATTTCTTGGAAGCCATACACCAAAAGGGGCAAAAAGATCACGAAGAGTTGAAGAGCAATCCCTTTGCTCGTAGATACCTCCCCAGCCATATTTGGACTTTGCAACTTCAGCAAAAATCATCTCAAAGTTTGTTTTATTAAAATCAAGATAGCCTTTATGTGCGATATTTTTAGATATTTTTGTTTTTAAAAAAAGAGGCTGCATGTGTTTGTAGCTCGAGACTGTCAAAACTGTGTATGAGTAAGCATCTTCTTCTATAAGTGCGAATATCATCCCTATCTTTGATTTGTACAAAAAATCACCATCAAGAGAGTAAAGAGGCACTCCCTCTTTGATGATAAAAACCTGTTGGGCTTTTTTCCATTTGTCTGTGTATTCATCGTCTAAAAAAACGATCTCATCTGATTGTAACCAGCCTGAAGTAAAGCTGGAAAAAATGTAGACCCATTCTTTATCTTCTGAAAAATGAGATACAAAAACAGGTTTATTTGCCTCTAGTGAACTGTTTTGCAAGTAATCAAATGGAAAACCCTCACCTGCTTGAGAAGGATCTTTAAAGAGTGGTTGTATAGTAGGAAAAGATCGTATATTTGCATGTTTTATGGTTAATGCTTTTTTATTGAGCGTCAAGTAAGCACCAAAATTTGCATTTTTATGCATTTCACTGAAAAACTCTTCTGTATATGGTTGTAGATTTTCTCCGTAACTCTCCCCTGCCTTATAGAGATAAAATGGCCATTTTATAGAGTTGAGGGCATCTTTTGGTCTTTCATAGTTCCACACACTAAAATAAGCATCTTCAAAACCTTTTTGAAGCTTGCTTAGATCTGTTTTTGGAAAAAAAGAAGCCGTAAAGTAACTTATATCCTGAGGTATATTCACAAGATCATAGATAAATGATCTCTGTTTATCTTGCGATACGTTGCTTTCCTGTTGCATATTTTCAAGCGGCTTAATATCTTTAGATGCGCACCCAGCCATAAATAAAGATACTATAACTATATATAAATACCTCATAAAAGTCCTTTTTTTAATCTACATTACCAAATCTACTGACTACTCTTCCTATCACTTCTATCTGGTTGGGATCAAGAGTTTGTGTTGAGTAAACTTTGTTATCGGATATTATATCAACTTTTCCATCGATTCTCTTTTGAACTCTCTTAATAAATAAGCCTGCCTCTGTTCTTATGGTAAAAATACCACCTCTTTGTAGATCTGTTTTTGCTCTATTTACAAAAACTATGTCATTGTAAGAAAAAGTCGGCTCCATCGAATCACCCGATACATTGATGGCTTCTATGTTCTTAAGCTCTCTTTCTCCACCAAGCATAAGAACAAACTCTTCTGGGATCTCCAGCTCCTCCACAATCTCACACTCATTTTCACTGCCACCACCTGCACTTGCATTGATATCACTAAAATACCTAACCATATAGTATTTATTTGTTGCTTCTACCAAACTCTCAGGTGATTGTCCATAGAGTATCCAGTTTATAGAGATAGACCTTGATGCACAAAAATCCAAAAGTTCACCAAAAGGGATCTTGTTTCTTTTTTTCATCGTGGCAAAATTCATCTGAGAAATACCAAGAATCTCTGCTACATCTTTATCAAAGATCTTCTTAGAGTTAAATTCAGAAGAGACTATACTTTTGATCTCTTCTACTATTTCTGAAAAACTATTCATGACATCTTCTCCTTCTTTTAGGCTATTATATTCAATATTTGCAATTTAGTCAAAATTTTAATGACAATTTGTCATATTTTTTAAATAAAATTTGAAAATGTGTAAAATATTGTAAATTATTCAAAGGATTTACGATGAAAAAAAAAAAAAAAAATGCAGAAACATTATTTGAAAGATTTGAAAATACTTTAGAGAACTGGGCAAATAAAGTTTTTTAAGACTTGTTTTCTTTTAAGTGTTTCTCTTTTTTTTCTTGATGTTTTTTATACTTCTCT
>JALUKO010000215.1 GCA_027056525.1 Helicobacteraceae bacterium
TTGATGCTTCCGGAAGTTCCGAACCATTATGAGTATAGTTTTATCATGGTAGATGAAAAGTCCCCTTATAACAAAAGTTATTTTGAGAGTAACGGCTTGAAAGTTTTGGTTTCATCTTCTGTACAAAACCATCTCAACATAAAATATGTTGTCGTAAAGACCGATGAATATGATAAATATCTGAGAGAACTCAAAAACTCTGTACTTATAGCCATGACGATAGTTTTTCTTCTCATCGGTATCATCTCATACTTCCTGGCAAAGCTTTTTATGAAGCCTATCCGCCAAAAAGTGCTGCAGATAGAAAACTTTGTGCAAGATATCTCCCATGAACTCAATACACCCGTAACCGCTTTGCAAATGAGTTCACAAAGAGCTTTAAGTAAAGGTGTATATGATGAAAAGATACTCAAAAACATCTCCATTAGCACAAAACAGCTTTACACCATATACCAGTCACTTACCTATCTCAACTTTACCACATCACTTCCCTCTGCCAAGGAGATTCAGATCAAGCCGGTTGTGCAGGAAAGTATAGAGTACTATGCTGAGCTGCTCAGTGCAAAATCGATCAGGCTTCAAAGCGCTCTTGAAGATGCAAGATTGATTATTGTACCCCAAAGAGCAAGCCTGCTTTTCTCCAATCTTCTCTCTAATGCCATCAAATATTCTCTACCCCACACAACTATCAGTATCACCCTCAAACAAGGATATCTGAGCATAAAAGATGAGGGTGTGGGTATCTCAAAAGAGAAGATCCAGGCTATTTTTACTCTCTATGAAAGGGGTTCTGATATTGCCGGTGGTTTTGGTGTCGGTCTGAGTATAGTGAAGCAGATTTGTGATGAATACGGTATAAAAATCGAAGTAAGTTCCCAAGAAGGTGTTGGAAGTGAGTTCATTTTAAAGTGGTAACAAAGTTTTTAAAACTATCCTGATATAATTCGCAGTAATTAAAAATGACAAAAGAGCCTCATGATACAACTGATAAATATCTCAAAGAGTTACGCTGAGCAAGAGCTTTTCTCAAACTTGAACTTTAAACTCAACGCCTCTAACAGAGTCGGTCTTGTTGGAAGAAACGGAAGTGGAAAATCTACCCTGTTTAAACTGATACTAGGTGAAGAGAGTCCCCAAAGCGGTGAGGTGATTATCCCTAAAAATTATACAATAGGGGCACTAAAACAGCATCTGGAGTTTAGTGAAAAAACTCTCACGGAGGAGGTTGCACTCGCTTTGCCGGCGGAGATGAAGTACGACGTGTATAAAGTTGAAAAGATCCTTTTTGGTCTTGGTTTTGTACAGGAGGATCTTGAAAAAGATCCACTTTCATTTTCGGGAGGCTATCAAATACGTATCAATCTTGCAAAGCTTCTTGTTACCGAACCAAACCTGCTGCTTTTGGATGAACCGACCAACTATCTCGATATTGTTTCTATGCGGTGGTTGAAAAGTTTTCTCAGAAGTTTTGAGGGTGAAGTGATTTTAATCACCCATGATCGAGAGTTTATGGATAGTGTAACAACACACACTATGGGGATAGTGCGTAAGTCACTCTCCATACTTCCCGGTAATACCTACAAGTTTTACCAACAGCTTCATGCTAACGATGAACTCCATGAAAAACATAAAACGGCACAAGAGAAAAAAAGAAAAGAGCTTGAAGAGTTCATTGCCAAAAACAAAGCTCGTGCTTCCACTGCGGCACTTGCACAATCAAAAGTAAAACAGCTTGAGAAGATGGAATCTCTTGAAGATCTACGTTCTGATAAGACGCTCAGTTTTGATTTTAACTACAAAGAGACTCCGGCGAAAGTGCTCTTGGATGTGAAGGGGTTGAGTTTTGCTTATACACCACAGAAACGCTTATTTGAAAATATCTCATTTACACTTCAAAAGGGGGAGTGTTTAGCTATCATCGGTAAAAACGGTAAAGGCAAATCAACACTTCTCAATACCATTGCAGGGGAGCTTCAACAACTCAGCGGGAGTGTTGATTTTCACACAAGTAGCTCTTTTGCACACTTTGGACAAACAAACATAGCACACCTCAATGCAAACAACAGTGTCATGGATGAGATCTATGCAGCTGATCCTAAACTTCCGGAGGCTTCTGTAAGAGCCATTTGTGGTGCCATGATGTTTGGCGGGGAGAGTGCCAAGAAAAAAATCTCCCTGCTCTCCGGGGGTGAAAAAAGTCGTGTTATGCTTGGGCAGATACTGGCAAAACAGGTGAACGTGCTTTTGTTGGATGAGCCTACAAACCACCTCGACATGGAGTCTATAGAGGCACTTACAAAAGCGATACAGAACTTCAAAGGTTCCGTGGTCATAGTTACGCACTCCGAGGAGCTTCTTCGTCGTGTAGCAGAGAGGCTTATCATATTTGCACAAGAGGGTGCAGAGTATTTCGATGGCGGGTATGATACCTTTTTAGAAAAAATAGGCTGGGAAGAGGAGGAGCAGAGCAAACAGCAAAAAAATAGCTCAAAGCCCAATAAAAAAGAGAACAAAAAACAGCGCGCTGCTCTGGTACAGGAGCGAAGCAAACTCACTTCTCCCTTGAAAAAAGAGCTTGTAGAACTTGAAGAGTTTATTATGAATGCAGAAGAGGAGCTTAGTGTTTTGCATGAGCAGCTTATAGAAGCTTCCAAAGAGCTGCAAAGTTCCAAGGTGATGGAGCTTTCCAAGCTCGTCAGTGATTTAGAGGCAGAAGTTGAGCAAAAGTTCGACGATTTAGAAAATACTCAAAATAAACTTGATACACTATTAAACGATTATGAAGAGAGATTGGCACAATTATAAAATCTTAACTGCTATGGTATTGGAAGTAGAATGAAGAAAAAGAGTATAAAAAAGATCACCCTCT
>JALUKO010000216.1 GCA_027056525.1 Helicobacteraceae bacterium
ACAAAATAGTTTTCATCCCCTTCATTGCAGGCTAAGGAGAATCCTTAGCCTCTCTTCATCTCTATCTATCCTTAATGTTTCCAAATTGTCACCAAGAAGTAATTTAAAAGTAATTCCTCTAGTATAAAATTTCACATCTTTAAATTATATGGGGAGACTATGTCCAATAAAACAATACCACTTGCATGCTCACTTTTGCTAACGGGATCAATCCTTTGTGCTTCCACGCAAAATATGGCTGAATCACTTATGAAGCTTCGTGCAGAAGTTGAAACTCTCAACTCTCAGATCTCTGATGAAAAAGACGCTTATAAATCTCAAATGCGTTCACTCACAGCCCAAAAAAGTGAGTTTGAGGGGATGATATCACGTAAAGAGCTTACAATAAAAGAGCTTCAAAAAGAGCTTGCTAATGTTCAAGCAAAAATCAAAAAAGCAAGTAAGAACTCTTTGGGTCTTAAACCTATAGTATTTCATGCTATTGATAAACTCGAGACACTGATAAAAACTTCCATTCCATTTAAAACAGAGGATAGACTTACAGCACTTAAGAAGATAAAAACACAACTTCAAAGTTCACTTATTACACCGCAAAAAGCACTCTCATATGTTTATAACTCTTATGCAGATGAGATTCGTATGACAAAAGAGAATGCTATTTTCAAACAGAGCATACATCTTGATGGTCAAGACAAACTTGTAGAAGTTGCACGTGTTGGAACGGCGATGATGTTCTTTAAAACTCCAGACGATAAAGTCGGATATGTCAAGCGTATCAATAATGCATGGGAGTATAAAGAGGAGTTCAATAAAGAGAGACAAACAGAAATTTTCAATATTTTTCATGCGTTTAAAAAACAGATTCGTACCGGATACTTCACACTACCAAATGCATTAATCTTAAGTGAGGAACAATAATGAAAAAAATACTCCTTCTTCTACTCATATCAGCATTCTCTGTCTTTGCGTCTTCTGAAATAGATAAAGCGTATGCCAAAGAATTTGCTTTTTTAAAAGCCCAAAAAAATATGCTTCAACAGCGTGTACAAGAGATTCAGACTCAAAATAGCAAAAAACTTGCAGCTGCAAAAAAAGATATAGAAAAACTGCAGGCGATGGTACTGCAAAAAGAGAGTCTGAGTGAGTCACTTAGCAATAAACTTTTTGCTGCACAACAAAATTTTGAGAATATCAATGATGATACTTCTCTCATAGAAGCAGTAGTGCTTCAAGGAAGTTCTGCATTAAAACCATACGGGGTTAATATTACAATAGATAAAAACAACTATCCAGAGACACTCAAGACGATGTATACACACACATTTTCTTTGATAAAAAAACTCTCAACTTTGCGTATTGAAGAGGGTTCTTTTTATCTTAAAGACGGTTCAAAAGAACAAGGTAAACTTATTAAAGTTGGTAATATCGCGACATACGGTGTAAGTCCTAAAGCAAGCGGTGCACTTGTTCCTGCAGGAGATAACAGTTTTAAAATTTGGGGAGATGAGCTCTCATCAGAGACTGCAAAAGCTTTATTGAATCACCAGAAGCCAGATATACTCCATATTTTTATTTATGAAAATGCAAACAAAGAGGTTTCAGATAAAGAAGAAAAAACAGTTTTAGATATTATTGATTCTGCCGGAATTATTGGGTGGGTTATTGTGATTCTTGGTACTGTAGGTGTTCTCTTTTTACTCCTTAGAGTCTTCTATCTTATGTCAAGCACAGGTTCAAAAGATCTGCCTGCCAAAACACTCAAGGAACTTACAACAAATGGTGTTGCAAAAACTTTAGAGTTTTTAAAATCACAAAAAGGCTCCAATGCCAGAGTGCTGAAAGCTACAGTGCGTAATATTGACAGAGACAGGGAACATGTTGAAGATATTATATCTGAAGCAATTATTCATGAAAGTACCCGTCTTGATAAGCTAAGCTCTACAATCTTAGTTATAGCTGCAGTTGCGCCACTTCTTGGACTCCTTGGTACGGTGACGGGTATGATTGCTACTTTTGACATCATTACAGAGTTTGGTACTGGTGATCCTAAACTCCTTTCAGGCGGTATCTCTATAGCACTTGTAACAACAGAGCTTGGGCTTATCGTAGCGATTCCTCTACTTCTTGGAGGAAATTTACTCAACAGTTGGGCAGGGAGCATTAAAGATTCGATGGAGCACACAGCGCTTCATATCGTTAACGAGTATAGCAAGCAAAAATAATGGAAACAATCATAACACTGTTTAATCAGTTTAATGTTTACATGCAAAGCGGGGGTGTTTACATCATGTACCCGCTCTTTGTTCTCGTCCTTCTACTCTGGTATGGACTTGGGTACAGATACCACGCACTCAATCGTGGCACAAAAAAGAATGTTCGTGTACTGGTAAGAAAGTTTGCAACAGGTAAGCGTAAAGAGCCTCGTGGTTTAATCGATGGTGCAGTTGTAGATGGTTTGAAAATTCGCCAAGAGTGTAGTGATTTTCATATAGCGAGAAAGTTTCTTGAAGATGAGTTTCATAAATACAGACTTGAGCTTACAAAGTACAAAAACTTAGTAAAGACTGTTGTCGTTGTCGCTCCGCTCATAGGACTTTTAGGAACCGTTATTGGGATGATAGAAACATTTGACTCTTTAGCATCCATGAGTCTCTTCTCCCAAAGCGGAGGGATCGCCGGTGGTATTTCACAAGCACTCTTTACAACACAACTGGGCTTGGTCGTTGCAGTTCCAGGCTTGGTAATAGGACGCACACTCGATAAAAAAGCTGCCAATATGGAACTGGATTTGGAACAAATTACAGATATTTTATGTAGTGAAGGAAATTTAAATGAGATTTAGAAGAAAAAAGGATGAGATTAGTG
>JALUKO010000217.1 GCA_027056525.1 Helicobacteraceae bacterium
TAGTGAATACGGCGTGAGTATTGTATGGGACTAAATGCTATAAATTTACTTAAAATTTCATAAAACTAGACAAAAATAATACGCTTAATAAATCTTTTACATTGTATTGAGTATAATACGCGTCCGCTTTGCTGTTTTAACATAAAAGTTGAGTGTTTTTATCTATATATTTTTATATAGTTAAAAGTATTGGCAAGGTATTAACTGCCTAAAAGCAGCGAAGAATTAAATTCAGGAGCTTTCTATGAAAGTACGTGCTTCAGTTAAGAAGATGTGTGATGATTGTAAGATCGTCAAGAGAAAAGGCATTGTTAGAGTGATCTGCAAAGTTAAAAAACATAAACAGAGACAAGGATAATCATGGCTCGTATTTCTGGTGTTGATTTACCTAAGAAAAAACGTATAGAGTATGGTCTAACATACATCTATGGTATTGGTCTTCATGCTTCTCGTCTAATCTTAGACGCTACAGGCATAGACTATAACAAAAGAGTTTTCGAACTATCTCAGGAAGATATCGCAGCTATCACAGCTGAGATCCGTGCCAATCACATGGTAGAGGGTGATCTTCGTAAAAAAGTTGCAATGGATATTAAGGCACTTATGGACTTAGGTTCATACCGTGGTCTTCGTCACCGTCGTGGTCTTCCATGTCGTGGTCAAAAAACTAAGACAAATGCGCGTACTCGTAAGGGTAAACGTAAAACTGTCGGCGCAGCGTAAGGATATAATAGATGGCAAAAAGAAAAGCTGTTAGAAAAAAAGTAATAAAAAAGAATATTGCTCGCGGTATAGTTCATATCGCTGCATCATTCAATAATACTCTAGTAACAATTACTGATGAAATGGGTAATATGATCGCTTGGAGTTCTGCTGGAAGCCTTGGTTTCAAGGGTTCTAAAAAATCTACTCCGTTTGCAGCACAAGCAGCTGTTGAAGATGCGGTAGAAAAAGCAAAAGTTCATGGTATTAAAGAACTTGGTATTAAAGTTCAAGGTCCTGGTTCAGGTCGTGAAACTGCAGTTAAGTCTGTAGGTGCAATCGAAGGTATCCGTGTTACATTCATGAAAGATGTTACACCATTACCACACAACGGTTGTCGTGCGCCTAAGCGTCGTAGAGTTTAAGGAGATTACTGATGGCAAGATATAGAGGTCCAGTAGAGAAAATCGAAAGAAGATTTGGAGTAAGCCTTAACCTTAAAGGTGAGCGTCGTTTAGCAGGTAAGTCTGCATTAGATAAGCGCCCATATGGTCCAGGTCAACATGGTCAGCGTCGTAAAAAAGTATCAGAGTACGGTTTACAGTTAAATGAAAAGCAAAAAGCGAAATTCATGTACGGTGTTTCTGAGAAACAATTCCGCGCATTATTCGTAGAAGCTAAACGTCGTGATGGCAATACAGGTACAAACCTTATTACATTGATCGAGCAAAGACTAGATAACGTTGTTTACAGAATGGGATTTGCTTCAACTCGTCGCTTCGCACGTCAGCTTGTTACTCACGGTCACATTTTGATCGATGGTAAAAAAGTGGATATCCCTTCTTACCGTGTAAAACCGGGTCAGAAGATAGAAATTCGTGAAAGTAGCAAAAACAATGTTCAAATTACTCGTGCTATCGAGTTAACAAACCAAACAGGTCTTGCTCCATGGGTTGATATCGATGCAGAGAAAGTGTTTGGTATCTTTACTCGTTTACCAGAGCGTGAAGAGGTTGTTATTCCAGTTGAAGAACGTTTAATCGTTGAACTTTACTCGAAATAATAAGTAAAAAAAGGCGTTTGAGAATGAAAAAAATTAAAACTACTCCACTAGCTCCTCAAGAGTTTGAGGTAGAACAAATTAGTGAGAATGAAGCAAATATAATAGCATTTCCTTTTGAAACAGGATATGCGATTTCTTTAGCTCATCCACTTCGCCGTTTTTTGTTAAGTAGCTCAGTTGGTTATGCTCCAATAGCTATTAAAATCGAGGGTGCTAAGCATGAGTTTGACTCTGTCCGTGGTATGCTTGAAGATATTTCAGACTTTATCCTAAATCTTAAAGAGATCCGCTTTAAGCTTTTAGGTGAGGCTACTGAAGCAGAAATAAACTATAGCTTTGCTGGTCCTTGTGTTGTAAAAGGATCTGATCTTAGTAATGACGATGTAGAAGTTGTAACACCGGATGCACATTTAGCAACACTAAATGAAGATGCGACGCTCAACTTTAGCATAACAATTGCTCAAGGTATCGGTTATGTACCGAGTGAAGATACTCATGATGAATTAGAAGATGGATATATAGCTTTAGATGCTTACTTCACTCCGGTTCGTAGTGCAACATATAAGATAGAAAATGTTCTTGTTGAGGACAATCCTAACTTTGAAAGAGTTATTATAAATATTGTTACAGATGGTCAGATCACACCGCTTGATGCGTTTAGAAACTCACTAGAGGTTATGTATGCACAATTAGCAGTATTTAACAGTGAAATTAGTATTAAGGCTCCTGCAACGATCGAGATTGTTGAAGAGAATCCGGATATTAAAAAATTGGCAACTCATATTGATAACTTGGGACTAAGTGCTCGTAGTTTTAACTGCTTGGATCGCTCAAACATTAAACTTATAGGTGAGATCGTCTTAATGAGTCAAAATGACTTAAAAAATGTGAAAAACCTTGGTAAAAAATCATATGATGAGATTGTAGAGAAAGTGCAAGAGTTTGGTTTTGCAGTTGGCTCTGATCTTACAGATGATGTTATAAGTGCATTAAAAAAGAAAATAGAAGCTAAAGAAGCTTAATAAGAGGATAACAGATGAGACATCGTCATGGATACCGTAAACTAGGTCGTACAAGTGCACACCGTGCAGCTTT
>JALUKO010000218.1 GCA_027056525.1 Helicobacteraceae bacterium
TTGTGGGGTTTATACTATGACACAAGCCTATAAAGTCTCCATCCTTTACTTTTTGGTGTTTGCTCTCATCTTACTTCTGAGTACACTTCTTGTGTTTGAGCACAAAATAGGTTTTAGCATACAAAGCGTCACTACCTACTATGTGGGCGATACACAAAACTATATACCCGCAAAAACCTACCTCGGTATTTTAAAAACCACTTCACCCCACTTTGTGGCTATTGGTCTTTTTTGCATGGTTTTGCTGCATTTTTTAGTCTTTAGCAAGAGCAAACACAAACAACGAACAAAACTGCTTGTATATGGGGTATTTGTAAGCGCTCTTTTTGAGATCTGCTCACCCTTTTTCATACTTTTTGAACTAGAAGTTTTTGCCTATATCAAACTGCTCTCGCTTGCACTCTTAGAGGTGTTGCTTCTTTATACTTTATGGCTTCTTTTTCACAGTATCGTATATGAGTAGATCTTGCGTATAGTTGGAGATGTTCTTTGATATCTTCAATGTTGCGTTACTCTCTAAAACAATATATGCCACATCAAGAGCATCTAAGAAGCTGTACGCCTTCTCCTTTGGCATAACACTCGCCGCGGTGGCATACGCATCCAAGTCACTGTTTGGTAGTTTTGCGATCAAAGTGATCGAAACAAAGGTTTGTTGCGATTGTTTTACTTTTGGATCTATCAGGTGATTATTTTCCACCGACTTCACATATCGGTTGTAGTTACCACTCGTAGAAACTCCACTCTCCCCCTGAAGTGTGTGAAACGATGCTAAAGGGGAGTTGCTAAAAGGGTTGTTTATCTCTATCTTGCAACTCTGTAAACACCTGATGTCACCACTCGCGGCAACAACCGCACGGGTCACATTGTGCTCTTTAAAATACTCTGTCACTTTATCGACTGCAAACCCTTTACCCATTCCCCCTAGATCGATCGTGATCCCATAAGAGAGTCTGGCGTGTGACCTGTTAACATCCAATCCCCTCAAATCAACTCGCGCCATCTCAAGCTCACCCTCTTTTGGAAGCCTTTGCTGATCTGCAAAATGGTAAATCTTCTTTGTTATGAAACCTATGCTGATATCAAAATAGCCATCTGTTTTTTTATAATACTTCTGACTCAGCTTCAGTGCTTCATACGTGTATGTGTCGGGTTTGATAAACCTGTTTGTATTGAGCAGATATATCTGTGCAGTTTTATTAAATGAGGACAAAGAGTGTTCTACCTTCTCTATGATCTTAAATCCGTCTTCTAGGAATCGTTTATCTTTTTCATCTACACGTATGCTAACAAAAGTCCCCATCTGCACTTTCACTCTGGAGATCATCTCTGCATAAACACTCACACTCAATACAAGAACACACAATACAACTGCTTTGATGATATCATCCCTCTCTTAGAGCGCTAATTATCTTATTTGCTTCTACTTTATTTTTATTATATATAAAAGTGTGTAGAATTAAAAGAAAAAAGGAAACTTCTGAAACCTTTGCGAAAATACCATGTTTAAAAAAATACTGATAATAGACAATGACGTAAGGTATGTAAACTCATTACAAAAAAAACTAAGTACTAAGTTCGACTTTACATACGATGTTGTCAATGAATTTGAGCAAATTCAAAACATTGAAAATGCTTCAGGTTATGATCTGTATTTTATCCGTTTAAATATCCATACCATCTCTCTCATAGATCGCTTAAGTGATGAGGAAAAAACGGTTATAGTTCTTACCAACAAATGGAACGACACAACAAGAGAGAAGATCCTTGCCTTAGGTGTAAGTGACTATATCATCACAGACAACAGCTCTAACGGCACAATATCACTCAACATAGTACAAAGACTCATAAACAATGAGCATATCAACATACTTCTGGTAGATGATTCTTCTTTAATCCTTAACACTCTGGCGATCTTACTTGATACACAAAAACTTAACTATATCAAATGCAAAAGTGCCTATGAAGCGTGGGCATACCTCAGTGACACTGAGTCCAAAAACATAGACTTGATTATCTCTGATTATGAGATGCCGGGTATGAACGGTTATGAGCTTGCAAAACGTGTTCGCTCCAAATACCCCAAAGAGGAACTTCCCATCTTGCTTCTCTCCGGAACTGAGGAAAACTCTATGATAGCAAAATTCTTAAAAGCGGGTATCAATGACTATATACCAAAGCCCTTCATCAATGAAGAGTTTATCAATAGAGTCTCAAACACCCTGAACATGTTAGAGATGTACAGAGCACTTAAATAGAGATAAACTCTTTCACTTCCAAGCCAAAGCCGCTCAAACCTACAAAGTCTGTTGGCTTTGTAGATACTAAGAGGTTCATTTGCGACACACCGAGCGATTTTAATATTTGAGCACCGATACCAAACTCTTTCATGGCAGCATTGTCCTGATGGTTTGCTTTATTGATAAAAAGTAAAACACCGCTGTTTTGCTTGAGATACTCAATAGAATGTATAAGGTTGTTATACTTTTTTTGGTTCAGTAACAGCTCTTTATCTGAGATAACATTGTGTACGCGAACATTGGCCACTTCACCGGCATTGTAAAACACAATGGCAGTATGTTCTATGTGATCGTGGTCTTCAAAGGTGCACTTTTTCACTTTTACACCAAAAAACTCTATCTCCTGTACTTCTGTTTCGTTTACAAGTCTCTCATTTGCCAAACGGTACTCGACAATATCTGAGATAAACACCGTCTTGAGGTTATGCTCTTTTGCAAAAATATCCAGATCATCACGTCTTGCCATTGTGCCGTCTTCTTTAATGATCTCACAAATAACAGAAGACTCACTCAAACCTGCCAAGCGACAAAGATCGACTGAGC
>JALUKO010000219.1 GCA_027056525.1 Helicobacteraceae bacterium
AACTTATGCATCTGATTTTATTACAAAATCCAATTTTGTATCGTTATTGAACCATTCTAAAAACCGATCCATTTCCTGCATTACCTCTTCGGATGGAGGTGCTTGATAATGAACCTTTTCTTTTCCCATTGGACCTGACACAACTTGCATTTCACCTTTTCTATAACAACCTGTTCAATGACTCTGTCATCTTGGTCAACGGTTAGGGATTCGGTAAGAACAATTGGAGTCTTTTATCCCCTGTCACTGGAGACCCGATCTATGAGGGTCATACACAAGTCGGAGGTAATTACTACGCAAGTCCTGACAAAGATGGTTATAGTGAGACTTGTGGGACATCAACCACTGGCTTCTGTCCCGCCCTTACTTTAGAGAAGAACAATGTGGATAAATACCCACTGACCAGATATTTTGATCCATATGTTCCTCCAGATGACGAAGATACTGGAGGCCACGGCGGAAGTGGCGGAGGCGGTTCTGTAAGACCAAAGGATAGAGAATTCGTCGATGAGGATGGCTTTGGGGACATAAGTAGGGTATTCGTAGAATATACCAGTCCATACCTATTGAAGCTCGATATCAGTGACGCTGCTGACAGCCTGTGGACTGGTGAGGGCACTGTCTACAACATCTACAAGTTTGAAGCTAATAGAAATGATGATGAGATAACTAATGCAGAGATCAGCTTTAAGGTGAATTCGTTCTGGATCGAGAACAACAACGTAGACCCTGACTCAATAGTCTTGTACAGGAGACCTATCGAGGGTCATAGTTGGGAAAAACTCACCACCGATAGAAGTGGTTACGTCTACACTGCTTACTCAAGCGGATTCAGTTATTTTGCAATCATCGCAAAAATCCCTGATGTAGAACCTGAAGAGACGGAAGAAACCAATCAGACGACCGTCATCCCTCCAGTGAAATCTCCTGAGTTTGATGAACCGCCAGAGATTCCTGATGATAGTGCTTGGTGGTTAATTAGTAAAAAAGAGCTACATGTTTTTCTTGAAGTAAAAGAGATGCCAAATAAAGAGTTTTGGGGGAAGTTAAAAGAAGGATTGCAACCCATTGGTGGCTTTCTTTGTGATGTGGCTAGGGCATATTGTGGGGAGGAAACAAGCCTTCCAGATTATAATGACATGCTGGATTGGCTTGGGGGAAATAAAGGTCATAAATCTCTTAAAAAATATGAAATTAAAATAGATTTAATGAAGCAAAAGGAAATAATAATACATGGGGAGAGAACTCCCCTTAAGCCTCATTTAAAAAACCGCTGGAATGATCTTAAGAAAAAATCTAATAAAATAAAAATGATCTAGCCTTAAGTACATAATCGAATGAAGTAATACGAAGCGATATGCCTAGTATTCTTGTCGAAAAATCCCTGTTAATTTCCTTGAGAGTCCTAGCACAAACGTGCAGGTCTAATTATATAACAGAGGAAAGATAAATGAGTGATAAGTTAATAAAGCTTCCAGCAGTCCTAGAGTTAATTCAAATCAGTCGTTCAAGCTGGTATTCAATGATAGCGAGTGGAAAAGCGCCCCAACCTGTAAAAATCAATAGAGCTTCATTCTGGAGCTTACAGGCGGTACAAGAATTGATAGAAGAGATTAAAGCGGGGGAATATCAATGAGTGTGCAATTAAGCCCTCGTGAAGAGCTATTAATTAGATATTTATTAGATTTCCCTGATAGCTTTGGCTGGGATATTGAGCAAGCTGTCCAATGTCGATATGCGCCTTCGGCTTTGCAAAAGATTGAGGCAAAAGGGCTTGCGATATTTAGAAAGAAAAAAAGGTATGTCTCTCATTCAGAGGAGGCTATTCAATCAAGATATGTTACAACTTACAGTATTCACCCAGATTCAATTTCACTAGCTGTAAAGCTCTTGGATTAATTAGTAGTTAAAAAATTACTGGTACATCACTCTAATTTATCCAGCTAAAAAGCAAAGGGTATGTATCAGATAAGTATCTGAATCAGCAGTAATAATTTTGATGCATTGGATAATGACAAAAATTCCTATGTACTGCTGTACATAGATGTATTGATTTAAGTAACTGTACAGGTAGCTAAGAGAATAAAGTAATGAAAAATAGTAAGCAGATTAAAACTGATGTTAAGAACTTGAAGCCAAAGCAACTAAATGAGAAGTACCCCAAAGCCTATAATAGTTGGCGAGCTATGAAGCAACGACGTAATACTCATGGTGCAATTATTCATAAAGATTTTGAAAGCTTTAGTAGTTTCCTTTTGATAATGGGTGATAAGCCCAGTGATGAGCATACGCTTGATAGAATTAATAATGATGATAAAGAGTACAGCCCTGAAAAAGTAAGGTGGGCAACAAAGAAACAGCAAAGCAATAATAAGTCGGATAATGTTTTGCTTACTAATGTTGAGGGTATTACTCACACGCTCGCAGAATGGGCGTACAAAACAGATCAAAACCCGAATACCCTTAGGCAAAGGCGTGCGCGGGGTTGGAATGATACAGAGATTATTTCGGGAATTAGGGATGGAGGAGTAGCACTAAAATTACAGCCTTTTCCTTTTGAGTCTCAAAGAAAATGGGAGGATAAGTGGTTAGATTATGCTTTAGAAGGTGGTGAGTTACCCAGACTAGAATTTCTCTATAAGGAACTTGAAAAGCAGTTGTCAATGTGGGGAACAAGGCTTGTGATTCTTGGCTCAATGCTGGGTGATGGAAGTCCAGAATATGATGTTTATGAGCTTATAGAGCATTCTCCAGATTCTATTCAATTTGAATTAAGAAGATATTATGCGTGTCTCAAACCATTAGATAAAGAGTCATTGATTGATTTAAAAGATAAAAT
>JALUKO010000220.1 GCA_027056525.1 Helicobacteraceae bacterium
GGTATAAGGTGCAGTTTGTGTGTGTTTGCAAAATTTTCAAGCTCCTTTTGCATCCTTTGCAACTCTTGGAAGTGCTCATCGTTGTGATCCTTGCACTGAACATACATGATGGTATCTTTGCTTATAAATCGAGCCAGGGTGTCTATGTGAGAATCTGTATCATCGCCGGCAAGGTATCCATGATGCAGATAAAGAACTTCATGAGCGCCAAAATAGCTTTTAAGTCTTTGCGTGATCTGTTTGCGGGAGAGAGTATGGTTTCTGTTTGGGTTGAGCATACACTCAGAAGTACACAGCAACAGCCCCTCTGCATTGCTCTCAATACCACCACCCTCTAAAATAAAATCGACACTTCTCATCGGCGCACTGTAGTGGTGTGCAAGTGCCTTACTCATCGCATTGTCTTTGGAAGCTTCAAACTTTTCGCCCCAGCCGTTAAAGGTAAAATCAAGGAGTTCCACTTTGTTGTTATTTTCAACCGATAAAGCACAGCAGTCTCGTGCCCAGGTGTCATCTGTTTGGTACTGCACAAAAAAAAGATTTGCATTGCTTTGGAAGTATTTCTTTACTTCAGCTATGTCGTGGCACACGACTAAGCAGGGTTGATACTTTATAATTGCATTGATGATATGGATAAAACACTGCTGTGCTTCTTGAAGATAGGCAGACCAGTCACTGTGTTTGTGAGGAAAAATAATTTGTGTAAAACTTTGTTCTTGAAACTCTCCAACCAATCTTCTCATTTAAACAACCTCGGGTATAATTTCATTTATGGCTTATATAACTCTAAAAAGAAACAATTTTTTTAACAATCTTGACATTATCGCAAAGCATACCAAAAGTGTAGATAAAATAGCACTTGTTTTAAAAGACAATGCATACGGACACGGTCTTTATGAGATAGCCCTCATGGCACAGGAATATGGCATCAGCAAGGTGGTGGTTCGAACAGATGCAGAAGCACAACTTCTCAAAGATATGTTTGCGTATATCTTGGTTTTGGCCGATACACCGAAAAAGCCAAGTGAAACGATACGATATACCATCAACGATATACAAAGTATCGCCTCGTTTGCAAAAGGCAGCCGGGTAGAGCTAAAGGTAGATACGGGAATGCACCGTAACGGCATAAGCATGAGTGAGCTTCAGGGTGCATTTGCAGCGATCGACAAAGCAGGCTTGCATCTTGAAGCGGTCTTTACCCATCACAGAAGTGCAGATGAGCTTAGCAGTGAATGGTTTTGGCAAAATGAGAACTTTAAACAGATCAAGGAGCGCTCAAAAGAGCTCTCAAAAAAGTTTGGTTTCTCAGAGCTGAGGTTTCACTCTGCAAACTCAGCGGCTCTTTTTAGAACACACAATTTCAGTGAAGATATGGCGCGTGTGGGCATAGGGGCGTATGGCTGTTTAGAGCTTCCAGAAGCTTTGGGTGTGCAGGGTTTGCAACCTGTTTTGTCCCTGTATGCACAAAAAGTCTCTTCAAGAACACTTCATGAAGGTGAATGTGTAGGGTATGGAGCAACGTTTGAGTCAGTGAAAAAAATGCAAGTAAGCAACTACGACTTTGGTTATGCCGATGGTTTTTTACGGGTATGCTCCAACAACTATGTTACCCCAAAAGGCAAAGAGCTTATCGGACGTATATCTATGGATAACAGCTCTTTTGTGAGTGAGGATGAGGAGTTGCTTATTTTTGATAATGCCTGTGAAGTTGCAAAGTCGGCTGCTACGATAAGTTATGAGGTGCTCACAGCACTCAAGCCCCACCTGCAAAGAGTGGTGGTCTAAGAGTTTACTTTTATAATGGCATTACTAAAGAGTACTCCGTCAACCCCTAAAAGAGCCATCTCCTCTATCTCACTTTCATCTTCGATCATAACTAATATTTTTGCATCAAAAAGATAATTGTTCGCAATATTTTGGGCAGTTTTACTTAGCTCTTTAGAGACCACGATACATGAACTTCCAAGAGAGGAAGCATAGATGATCTCCGTGATCGTGTTCACCTGTAGAATAAAGGGTATTTCGTTGTTTCTCAGATGCTCAATAATATCCAAACTCTCCTCTTCAAAAGGCAAGAAAATACTAGAAGAGGGTGGTGTGTTCTCCAAAGCTTCTATATTTGGTATATGGTAAAAGTTTTCGCTTGCAAGAAAGCGGTGACCAAAGATGATCATTTGGCACTCTTTAAACACTCTTGGGAGCAATAGTATTTTCCGTTACTGAGAATTGCCTCGCTGATCTCACAATACACCTCACATGTTTGGCACTGCACCATCTCATCACTTTGTGTTGTCGTTTCTTGAGTGCGTGTTGTAGTTTGTATCGGTTTTTTCTTTATAAAAAAATAGTACACAAAAGCAATAACCCCGATAACGAGCAAATATTTTAGCATCTTAGTCTCCTAGAAGTAGATAATGTCTGTTGTTTGTCTGAATAATTTTATGTGGCATACTCTCATCGATCTCCTGAAAAACTTTTTCACCCTTGTAAAAAAGCAATTTGGAGTTTGTATCGCGGAAGTTTTTACTCAACTCTAAAAGCATTGCCGTATCTGTCACTGCTCGTGATGTGATAAGCTCAAAAACCTGAGGGGTCATCTCTTCAACCCTTTTTTTCACTACTGTGACATTCTCAAGAGCAAGATCAGCTTTGATAAACTGCAAAAAGCTCGCACGCTTCATAAGAGGTTCAACCAGGGTCACTTGAGTATGTGGAAGTGCAAATGCCAGTATCATACCCGGAAATCCAGCTCCCGTTCCTATATCTAAAAGATTTTTATACTCAGGCAAGAAGCTTACGGGAAAAACAGCGTCATAAATAAAACTGTCTATGGT
>JALUKO010000221.1 GCA_027056525.1 Helicobacteraceae bacterium
TGGATTTATGACAAGATGTTCTATCGATTTGTATTTTTCTTTTTGAGCAAAGATGAGTGTAGAATGTTGTTGTATATTTTGTAAGTTGGCGTTAGAGTTTTGTAAAATACTTGAAACCAAAGCCCGTTCTTGACCTGCTAACTCTTGGAGAACTAAAATATGTTTCAAAGCGATCGCATCTTCATATGTTTCTGTATTGTTTGAGTAAAGGGCAAAACTCTCCACTAACTCTATGATGGTCTTATCAAGCGTTGTATAAAGCTCAAAAGATTTCTTCGCTGAGATATCTTTGTGGATTATTTTTTCTCTTATCGTGTTTAGTTTTGATAAGGATGTGTTGATTTTATTGATAAAGTCAATGCTTGTGGGAGATAATATATTTGGATCAACCTTTGCAATATAATCTTTGAACTCATCAATAGATCGATCTGTTTTTTGTTTTTGTTCTTGAAGTTTTGCTGCAAAATAGGGAATGTTATCGATAAGGGAATTATAACTCAACCCCCTTTCTATTTGAATTTCATGGATAAGGTTGCTTGATTTTTTGATAATTTTAGAATAGCTTAGAAGCTTTTCGTTCTCCTGCAGTTGCGAGTACTTGTCATAGATAGGTAATGCTGAAAAAAATACTATTGTAATCACAGGCAGTATAACAAGGATAAGTAGTTTATACTTTATTTCTAATCGCATATCTCTCTCAGTAGTTGGTTATAAAATTAGATTATATCATAAGAATTTTGCTACTATTACGCTTTAGGAATGAATATGGATGACAGAGTATTTACAAAACCGATTGAGAAACAGTTTGAATTTGATGCAGAGGTGGCTGCAGTGTTTGATGATATGCTTCAAAGAAGTGTGCCATTTTACAAAGAATCACAAAAAATTACAGAGTTTTTTGTTCTAAAAAAACTTCAACAGGGTGGAGTGATGTATGATCTTGGATGCTCCACCGCATCACTTTTGCTCAATATACACAGAAAACTTGAGGTTGACGCTTCTTTAGTCGGGCTTGACAACTCAGAAGCTATGCTTGAGCAGGCAAAAAGAAAGTGTGAAGCCTATGGTGCGAACATAGAAGTCAAGTTTGCCGATATCTTGGAGTATGAGTATGACAAAGCAGATGTTTTTGTCAGTAACTATACGTTGCAGTTTATAAGGCCTCTTGTTCGAGAAGAACTTGTAAAAAAAATATCGGCATCACTGAAAGAGGAGGGTGTGTTTCTTTTTAGTGAAAAGGTTATTTCTCACCATTGCAAGTTAAACAAAGAGCTTATAGAGTGTTACTACGAATTTAAAAAAGAGCAAGGATATTCAGAATACGAGATCATGCAAAAAAGGGAAGCTCTTGAGAATGTGCTGGTTCCCTACAGTGAAGAGGAAAATATAAAAATGGCATTCAATTGCGGGTTTTCCCACTGTGAAGTTGTGTTTCGCTGGGCAAATTTTGCTACATTTATAGCGATCAAATAATTACCACACATTTCCCTGAGGTTTTTTCTTTTTAGCTTTAAAGGCATCACCTATATCTTTATAGGTAAAGATATCATCATCCCCACATTTTTTATGGTAGTAGCCCTGCACATCGTAGTATTCGCTACAATCACTGTAGTATTTTGCCGAAACACCGTGCTTGTTGACACAGCCGCTAAAAAACAGAGCCAATAAGAGTAATATGTATATTTTTATCATGTTTTTACCCAAGCATTTTTTATGCCTAAACTTTAAAACTCTCTTTTGTTTTGCAGTAATGGGTTAAAAAACACTCTTCACATTTAGGATTTTTGGCAGTGCAGATATAGCGTCCAAAAAGAACCATCCCCTGATGAAGTGCGTGAAGATCATTTTTAAATTTTTTTACAAGGGTAGCTTCTGTTGCTTTTGCAGTGGTGTCATCACTCAGACCAAGTCTGTGTGAAACTCTAAAAACATGAGTATCCACCGCCATCAAGTTGGCTCCTGTGTATTCTATCATCACAACATTGGCAGTTTTTTGTCCCACGCCGGCGAGTGTTTGAAGCTCTTTCTCATCGAGTGGGATCTCTCCATTATATACTTCTACAACACGTTGAGCCATACTTATGATGTTTTTGGCTTTATTGTTAAAAAAAGAGCAGGTGTTAATAAGGGCTTTGACATCTTCTATATCTGCATCTGCCAAGGTGTAAACATCGGGGTATTTTTCAAAGAGAGCAGGGGTGATAAGGTTGACCCTTTTATCTGTACACTGTGCAGACAGGGCAACGGCGATAACAAGCTCATAAGCATTTTTATACGCAAGTTCTGTAACAGCATCACTGTAACGATCTACAAAAAGTTGATGGATCTGCTCGATCTCTTTTTTTGTTGCTTTTTTCATTTCTTACCTTATTTTTTAAAAAGGATATTTTAGCTTGTTTTGCTTGATATTTACAGCTTTTTCCCTGTTATACTGTTACAATAACATTTGAAATTTATATAAATAACTATAATATCAAATTTTTAAAGATACTTAATGTTTTTTATTACTTTGTTTAATATCCATTTGCATAAAGAGAATAGAATTTTTACTAACAAATGATACTTGAGGAAGATATACATGACAAAAATGACGAGATTAGCAGCGGTACTTCTGTGTGCCTGTACATTGGCAAGTGCAAACACGCTAGTAACAGTAAATGGTGTTGCCATTACACAAAACGATGTAGATACTGAGCTTATGAATGCTACACAGGGTAGATTTAATCAGGTTCCGCCAGAGAAGCAGGCAGAGTTCAGAAGACAGGTACTAGAGCAGTTGGTAGCTAAAGAGTTAGTTTTTGAAGATGCAAAAAAAACAGGTGTATTGACATCTCAAGAGTTTAAAACTGAATTTGCGAAGATTCAAGAGAGAATCAAAAAAGATCTGGCTATTCAAGTTTGGAAGAAACAGCAAATGGATAAAATCAAGGTTTCTGAAAAAGAGTTAAAGAAGTACTATGATGAAAACAAAGAGGAGTTCAATGAACAAGAGCGTGTTCATGCCCGCCATATTTTAGTCAAAACGGAAGATGAAGCCAAATCTATCATATCCAAGCTCAAAGGGCTCAATGGTAAAGCTCTTCAAGAAAAATTTGTAGAATTGGCAAAAGAGTTCTCAACAGGACCGAGTGGACCAAAAGGTGGAGATCTTGGTTATTTTGCTCAAGGACAAATGGTTCCCGAGTTTAACGATAAAGTCTTTAGCATGAAGGTTGGAACAGTGACAGCCAAACCTGTTCAAACACAGTTTGGATACCACATAATCTACCTAGAAGACAAAAAGGACAAAACAACGAGAAGTTTTGATGAGGTGAAACCGTTTATTGAACAAAGACTCAAGATAGAAAAATTCAATGCTTCTATGCAAGATAAAATAGAAAACTTAAGAAAACAGGCAGTTATCAAGTAGATACCATGTTCTCTCCCTCTGCTACCTCTAAAATTGTAGTGCAGGGGAGAGACTTTTATGTAAAACGGGATGATCTGACCCATAAGTACCTTTCGGGTAACAAGTACAGAAAACTCCATACTCTTCTTCAAACCCCTTCAGAAAAATTTGATACTATTATCTCTTATGGCGGTACACAGTCCAACGCGATGTTGGCCATTGCCGCAATGTGCCAACTCAAAGGGTGGCGTTTTTTGTACTATACAAAACCTTTGAGCCAAGTACAAAAAAATAATCCGCAGGGAAACTATAGATATGCACTTTCTCTTGGTATGGAGCATCAAGAGATAGAACATGAACTCTACAGAGATCATATAGCTTCTTTGGCGCTAGCTTTAGATGAGAGAACTTTCCTTATAGATCAGGGGGGAGCTGTTGTAGAAGCAAAAGCAGGTTTGGAAGTTTTGGCAGAGGAGATAAGGCAAAGCGATCTTAGTATAACAAGTATTGCAACGCCATCAGGAACAGGCACTACAGCACTTTTTTTGGCACTGGCACTTCCCAAATACAAAATATACACAACTCCGTGTGTCGGCGATGAAAAATATTTACGACAACAGATGCAAGCACTGCATCCCATACCCAAAAACCTTACAATCCTTACAAGTGAGAAAAAATACCATTTTGCAAAAGTGTATGCAGAGCATTTTGATATCTATAAAAAACTTTTGAACGCAGGTATAGAGTTTGATCTTCTCTATGCTCCTTTAATGTGGAAAAATCTTTTAGAGCAGACCAGTGAGAGTATACTTTATGTTCATAGTGGAGGGGTTAGCGGCAATGAAAGTATGCTCAAACGATATGAAAAAAAAGGTTTTATTCTTTAGTCTAAACCAATGTTATAAGAAAAGTTAAAAGTATTTATGCACTATACTTGACAAGAAGTGACTCAACTTGATATAATTACACTCAAATGAACAAAACAAGGATTAAATTATGAATAATATATTTGAAAAACTAACACACAATATGACAGAAGCGATAGAATCTTCTATCTCTTTGGCCCTACATAACCAAAACCAAGAAGTAGAACCTATCCATTTTTTATGGGCGCAGTTAACCAACACTGATTCTGTTTTAAACCAAATGCTTAACAAGATGAATGTTGATAAAGTAGCCATCGAGCTTGATGTTAAAAGTATGGCAGAGAAGTTAGCGAAATCTTCTTCTGTTTCCAAAGAGAACATAAAACTATCTAGAAATTTTGTACAGACGCTAGAAGCGGGTGCCGGTCTTATGACAAAAAATGGCGATTCGTTTTTAGCTGTAGATACGTACTTGCTCGCTAACTTGAAAAACGAACCGTTTGCAAGTGTGCTTGAAAAGTATGTGGACTCTATGGAGCTTGCAAAGAACCTCGAAGCATCTCGTGGCGGCGCAAAGATAGACTCGCAAAGTGCTGATGAAACCCTAGAGTCTCTTGATAAATACGGTATCGATTTAACAAAAGAAGCAGCGGAGGGAAAACTCTCTCCTGTAATTGGTCGTGATGAAGAGATTTCACGTACTATGCAGATATTGATCCGTAAAACAAAAAACAACCCTATGCTTTTGGGAGAACCGGGTGTTGGTAAAACAGCACTGGTTGAGGGGCTTGCACAGCGTATCCAAAGTGGAGATGTTCCAACATCACTGCAAAATAAACGTCTTATCGCGCTTGACATGTCTGCACTTATTGCAGGTGCCAAGTACAGAGGTGAGTTTGAGGATCGTCTCAAAGCGGTGATTGATGAGGTAAAAGAGAGTGGAAACATCATCCTCTTTATCGATGAGATCCATACCATAGTAGGTGCGGGTGCCTCTGAGGGCTCCATGGATGCGGCAAATATCCTAAAACCGGCACTTGCTCGCGGGGAGCTTCATACCATTGGTGCGACAACACTTAAAGAGTATAGAAAATATTTTGAAAAAGATGCAGCACTGCAACGCCGTTTCTTGCCGATAAATGTAGATGAACCGAGTGTAAATCAGTCGCTGCAGATTTTGCGTGGAATCAAAGAAAGACTTGAAGCACACCATAATGTAAGTATTACAGACAGTGCTTTGGTTGCGGCTGCAAAACTCTCAAGTAGATATATTGCAGACAGATTTTTGCCGGATAAAGCGATCGACCTTATCGATGAAGCAGCGGCTGAGCTAAAAATGCAGATAGAGTCTGAGCCAAATGAGCTAAGTGCTGCAAAACGTAAGCTTTCAGAGCTCATGGTTGAAAAAGAGGCGCTCAAAATGGAGAAAACTCCATCAAATGAGAAGCGTCTTGAGGAGATCGAAAAAGAGCTTGCCGATGTTGAAGAGAAGGTAAGAACTTTAGAGTCTCAGTTTCAAACTGAAAAAGAGGTGTTTGAAAAGATCTCTGCTATCAAAGGTGAGATCGAGCAAAAACGCCGTGAAGCGGAGCTTGCAAAATCTCAGTCTGACTTTAACCGTGCTGCAGAGATCGAATATGGTGAGATCCCAAAACTGATCGAAGAGGAAAAATCCTTAAATGAACAGTGGGACAGAATGCAAGAGGCTGGAACGCTCCTCAAAAACTCGGTGGATGAAGAGTCTATTGCATCGATTGTAAGTAGATGGACGGGTATTCCGGTCAATAAAATGCTTCAAAGTGAAAAAGATAAGATCTTGCATGTTGAAGATGAGTTAAATAAAACTGTAGTTGGGCAAGCAAGAGCGACACATGCCGTTTCTCGCGCTATAAAACGAAATAAAGCGGGGCTTAGTGACAAAAACAGACCTATCGGAAGTTTCTTGTTCCTAGGACCTACGGGGGTTGGTAAAACACAAACTGCCAAGACGTTAGCGAAGTTTTTGTTTGACTCAGAAGATGCAATGGTGAGAATCGATATGAGTGAATATATGGAGAAACATGCAGTCTCTCGTCTTGTCGGTGCTGCTCCTGGATATGTAGGATACGAAGAGGGTGGACAGCTTACAGAAGCGGTACGCCGTAAACCATATAGTGTCATACTCTTTGATGAGGTGGAAAAAGCACATCCTGATGTGTTTAACATCCTCTTGCAAGTACTTGATGATGGGCGTTTAACAGATAACAAGGGTGTGACGGTAGACTTTACAAATACCATCATCATCTTAACGTCCAATATTGCAAGTGATAAGATCATCAGCAATCCTCAAGGTGAGGAGCTTGACAATATGGTTATGGCTGAGTTGAAACAGGCTTTTAAACCGGAATTTTTAAACAGACTTGATGATGTTGTTATCTTTAATGCGCTTGCTCAAGAGCAAATTAAAGGTATCGTTGAGATCTTCTTTGAGGATATTAAAAACAAAGTCAAAGAGCGCGATATTGATCTTGTGCTTTCAGAAGAGGCAAAAACATATATTGCAGAAGCGGGTTTTGATCCGGTTTATGGTGCTCGTCCGCTTAAACGTGCTCTTTATGAGATCGTTGAGGATCGTTTGGCTGACTTGATCTTGGAAGGGAAAGTAAAAGAGGGTTCACGTGTTGCATTTGTTATGAAAAACGGTGAGATAGAAGTGAATGTGGAGTAAATAGAACAAAGGTTATAATACTGTTATGAAATATTTGCTTGTGGTAACTTTTTTTGCACTTACGTTATTTGCATGTACGGGTGACTGTTTGACATGTCACCCAAAGCTTGTGCCGACGATCAACGAAGATTTGAGACATAAGCCTATGCTTACATGCATAAAATGCCACTCAGCAGAGCCAAACAGTATGGCAGAGTGTGGGGATGACTGTTTTTCATGCCATCCCATGTCAAAAATCAATGCGGCAAATGTAAGAGAACATGATGTTATCCAGAGCTGTGTTGATTGTCATGTCAAAGCAAATGAGATGCTTTTTGATACATCAAATTCTTTTGATCAATCATCTTCAGGATCGTTGAGAAAGTTTTTAAATAAGTAGTTCAAAATATCTCTCTTAAAACCTTAAACACAGTTTAAGTAAAAATTGAGTAAAATTTCGCTCTTAAAATTATATAAGGATATGTCATGAAAAGAACATACCAACCACATAATACGCCTAGAAAAAGGACTCACGGATTTAGAGCTCGCATGGCAACTAAAAATGGTCGTAACATACTGAACCGTCGTCGTGCCAAAGGTCGTAAAAAATTGACAGTTTAGGCGGATTTAATACACTCAAACTTCATAAGGAGTTTCAGCGTATTTACACAAAAGGAAAATCTCAGCACTCTAGTAGTGTCGTGTTATTCTTTTACCCTCAAAACGGAATTCACAAAATAGGTTTTACAGCAACAAAAAAGATAGGTAACGCTGTAAAAAGAAACAGAGCAAAAAGAAGACTTCGAGCTCTTTTTTGTGAATATTCTGACAAGCTTAAAGATGGCACATATATTTTTGTCGCCAAACAAGCACTTGAAAACAAATCATACCAACAACTTAACAAAGATTTTCAAAAGATCTTAACTCGCGCCAAGGCTTTGAAGTGATCCGAAAGATTTTATTGAAAATTTTATGGGTATATCAGAAGTTTTTTACTCTTATTGGCTTTGGAAGTTGTAGATATTACCCATCATGTAGCGAATATGCAAGAATTCATTTCGAAAATAACTCAATTTCAAGTGCTTTTTACCACTCTTTTACTAGAATACTGCGTTGTAATCAATTTTTCGATGGTGGTATTGAGTACCCACTACTTAATAAACTGTCTTGTAAGCCTGCAAAATTAGGGCTAGATTCAATTAAATATTGGTTGGTTCCAAATAAAAAAAACCAGTTTTATATTATAAAAAATTTTTCTTTTAAAGGGTAGCCGTGTTAGATAAAATGACACCAAATCAAAGATTAGTGATAGCCGTTGTGTTATCGATCGTATTTTTTGTAGCTTATACAGCAATTTTTCCGCCAGAGCAGCCAGAGTTAGAGCAAACTCAAAAGAGTGAAAATATTGCACTTAAACAAGCAAGTGGTACACAGACAAGTGTAGAACAAACGAGAAATGTAGTAGAACAAGAAGCAGGCCACGCCATAGCAGCTGATGAAAAAATAGCAACAGGTGTATCCAATACGATTGTAACTATTACAAATGAAAAGTTTATCTTAAAGATCGATACCTTAGGGCGTATCTCTTCCAAAGAGCTTCTTGAAGAGAAGTTTAACAACAAAGAAGATATCCATGCTCAAATGATACCGGCATTTGGAACAAAACCACTTTTCATCAGATTTTTAGATGATAAACTAAATGAAGAAGCAACAAAAGTTGCCTACAGTGCAAGTACTTCTGAAATTGCGTTGGGTAATGAACCTCAAAAAGTTGTTCTAACGCAGCACTTAAAAGAGTTAACAATCACCAAAGAGTTAACATTTTATGCTGATGGTCATTATGATGCTGTCGTTTCTGTCTCTAAAGATAAAAGATATTTTGTTTATCTGGGTCAAAGACCACAGGTGACAAAAAACCTTATGGCAGTTACCGGTGCTATGATCTATACAGATGATGATATAGCAACCATTATTGCCGATGGTGAAGCCGAAGGCAGAAGAACATTTACAGCTGTTGAACTTATATCGGCATTTGATCAGTACTCTGCTACGAT
>JALUKO010000222.1 GCA_027056525.1 Helicobacteraceae bacterium
ACTTACCATTAATCTTTATAATTTTATTTGGGCTTAGTATCGTTGCTTTAAATTCTTACATCTCTCTTGAGTCTATTGAAAAAAAAGCAAAAGAAGATATAAAAAAAGAGCTTCAGTCTTATATAACGCAAGAGTTAAACAAAAAATTTCAAGTCAGTTTAACCAATGCCATAAGTATTTCTATCAATCAAAATATTATCAATGCCCTTCAAAATAAAGATAGAAAATTGGCGCAAGAGGTGCTAAGCAAGCTTATAGGTAATTTTCAAAAATATACAAAACATAAAAATATACAGATACACATCCACGATAAAAACCTCAAAAGCTTTTTGAGAAGTTGGAACTATAAGGCATATGGAGATGATCTGAGCGGTTTTAGAGATGCACTTAAGTATGTAAATGAAAACAAACTTCCTATCTTAGCTACAGAAAATGGCAGAATTGGGATGCAAATAAGAGGAATTGCCCCAATCTTTGACAAGGAAGAGTTTATTGGAACCATAGAAGTTATGCAAGACTTTAACCCTTTGATTTTGAATGCGAAAAAAAATAAAAACTATTCGGTCGTGGTGTTTAACTGTGAAAAAAGTTTTCAAAGTATAAAAAAATTTGCGCAAGAAAAAAGGTTGGGTTCTCGAGCGATGATTCTTTCTCAAGATTATGAGATCACCGATAAGGTACTGTATAAATCTTTACAAAGAGAGTATGATCAAGAAGCCATGACGCACGAAGGATTGGTTAAAATCGGGAACTATTATGTGAGTAGCATTGAAATGTACAATTTAAAAGGTCAAAAAATCGGTTGTATTTTGATTGCAGCCAATAAAGAGTATGTGAACCGTTATCTTGATCAGGCTAAAGAGACTTACTTTAAACTTGTTTGGATCCTTTTAATTGTTGATATGCTCATTCTCATTACTCTGGTTTATTTACTCAATACCATTGTAAAACAGCCTATTGCAAAGTTGCAAAAGAGTTTGATCGATATAAACCAAAAGATCAAAAATGGCGCAACACCGCTTGAAGTGTACAAAAACAATAAGCTCTCATATATGTTTCATGATGAGATGGGTGTTATCAGTGTGACTATTAACACACTTCTAAGAACAATGGCGCAGACATTTAAGAAGTTGCAACAGTCTCAAAAACACACATCGGAATATATTAAAGCTATTTATGCGGGAGGGCTTGTCTCAACCAGTGATGTGAATGGAGATATCACATATATAAATGAGGAGTTTTGCAAAGTAACAGGATATACTCCAAAAGAGGTGCTTGGTAAACCTCACAGTATATTTAGAGATCCCACAACACCAAAAAGCACGTATGCTAAACTTTGGGCGACGATAACAGCAGGAAAAATTTACAATGATATTTTAAAGAGTGTTAAAAAAGACGGGAGTACTTTTTATATCAATACAACGATTATTCCTATTAAAAATGATAAAGATGAAATAGTTGAGTATATAGCTTTTAGAGATGATATAACAGAGCTTATGAACTCAAAAAAAGAGTTGAAAAAAACATTTTTGAGAGATTCATTGACCAATCTAGGTAACAGGTTTAAAATGCTCTCAGATATATCGCCAGAGTGTTATTTGGCTATTTTAGATATTCAGTCCTTTAAAGAGATCAATGAATTTTACGGCTATAAAACAGGTGATAAAGTTCTGAAAAATCTTGCGAGTAGGCTCTTTGGCTATTTTGATTCCAGAGGGATGGAAGTGTATCATTTAAACGGAGATGAATTCGCAATTATCTCAAATAGAGGTACGATCACTCAAAATGGCTTTTTTGAACTGGTCAAAGAGTTTTTAGAGCAAACAAAAAAAGGGGAGTTCTCTTTAGATGACAATATAAGTATTATTGTACAACTTACATGTGGTATATCTTACGATGGAGACAATCTTGTCAACTATGCAGATGTGGCACATCAACATGCTAAAAAAACAAATAAAGATCTCGTAGAATATACAAATGATATCAATACAGACCAAGAGTATGAGAAAAAACTTGCGTGGACAAAAGAGATCAGAGAAGCGATAGCAGATAATAGAATTGAAGCATATTATCAACCTATTGTGAATTATGAAACTTCCAAAATAGAGAAGTATGAAACGTTGATGCGACTTATCAAAAAAGATGGAGAGGTCGTTTCCCCTTTTCACTTTTTAGATATTGCCAAAAAGACCAGAGTGTATAAAGAGCTTACAAAAATAGTGGTCACAAAGGCTTTTGAGAAATTTGCCGGTACAGAGTATGATTTTTCAATCAACTTGAGTATAGAAGATATTATGTTTCATGATATAGAATCATGGATATTTGATCTTGCAGTCTCCAAAGGTGTAAATGAAAAGCTTGTCATAGAGCTGGTTGAATCTGAAGGTATTGAGTCTTTTGAGATGATAGACAAGTTTATTCAAAAAGCAAAAGAGTACAAGATGAAGATTGCTATTGATGATTTTGGAACAGGCTACAGTAACTTTGAATATTTGATAAAACTCAATGCTGATTTTATTAAAATTGACGGCAGTCTTATCCGTGATATAGATACAAACGAAAAGCTTTGCGGTGTTGTAGAAACCATTATCACTTTTGCTAAAAGAAATGATATCAAGGTGATAGGTGAATTTGTCTCAAGCCGTGGTGTTTATGAAAAAACAAAAGAGATGGGTATAGATTATGGGCAAGGGTATTACTTGGGTATCCCTATGAGTGAATTGCAATGAAGATGAGTGTTAAAAACAAAAATCTGTTTTTTATTACATTTTTGCTTATCACTTTTGCAGCAATGATACTTATCATGATCTTTATGCA
>JALUKO010000223.1 GCA_027056525.1 Helicobacteraceae bacterium
GCTGCAGAGCTCAGAGATCTTTACAAGGAGAACAACTCCACACTCAAAACAAGTCCAAAAGTAGAACTTGTCAGAAGTATCTCCTACGCAAAATTCGGTGATTTTAACAGGCTGTGGCTGGAGGTCAAAGACTACAATGACTCCAAGATCTATGGCTTGACCTACAAGGAGCTTGTAGCAGGTATTGTTATCCCTCAAGAGGGGAAACCTTTAGCCCTTTTAAACAAAGACATCAAAAGTGCATATGCGGTTTATGTAGGGAAGCAGTTGGCTCCGGGGATAGTGCATGGAAACAATTCGCAAAACCTTGTGGTAAAGTTTATCCCCTCTTGGTTTGACATACAGCCCGGAGATGAAGTGATCACTTCCGGACTTGACAAAGTCTTTTTTAAGGGGCTCAAAGTTGGTCGTGTTCTCTCTGTTACAAAGTCTCAAGGCTATCAAAATGCCATTGTAGAACCCTACTATCAGGAAAATGATCCAAGCTTTTTTCATATGATAAAGGCTACACGATGAGGGTAGTTTTTTTCCTTTTAGTGTTGCTGTCTTCTGTGTTTGCACAAAAGATCACCCTTGGAGCAGGCCCCTACTTTCAAACACAGCCTTACAAAGGGGTAGATACCTTGATAATCCCCTCCCCTGTAGTTTTTTATGACAATGGCATACTCTATGTACGCTGGACTCGAGTCGGTGCTTACTTTTTAGGAAAAAAAAGCGATAACTTTTCGTGGGGTTTCTCTGTGACAGCGCAACCTAGACCCTATGGCTATGAAGCAAGTGACTCTCAAGCACTTCAAGGGATGCAAAAAAGAAAAAACACTTGGGAAGGGGGCTTGGCACTCAGTATGCAGGCAGACACCACCTACTTTGAGGTGATGGCGTTAAATGACCTACTAAACGCAACAGATGCATGGATACTTAAAGCAGAGCTGGGTGACGAGTTTAGCATAGCTGATCTCACCCTCTATCCAAGTGTGTTGGCGATCTACCAGTCATCTCAATATACAAACTACTACTACGGTGTAAGAGAGAGTGAAAGCACCCCTGCCAGAAGAGCCTACGAGCCAGATAGCAGTGTTACTTTTGCAGTGCAAACCTACATAAGCTACCCCCTGACAAAAAAGCTTTCTACGCTCATCAATCTCAGAGCAGATCTCCTCCCAAACCAAGTAAGCAACAGCCCAATAGTAGAGGACAATTATATATACTCAGGACTTCTCTCCCTCATCTATACTTTGGAGTATTAAAACTTAGAGTAAAAACTCATCAAATTTTAAGTGCCTTTTGTCTATAATAAACAAATTTTTTTGTACATATTTTTAAAAGGTTAAAAATGCCAAAACGCACCGATATTCACACTATTTTACTTATAGGTTCAGGTCCGATAATCATCGGGCAGGCTTGTGAGTTTGATTATTCCGGAACTCAAGCAGTCAAAACACTTAAAGAGCTTGGCTACCGTGTTATCCTCATCAACTCCAATCCTGCAACCATCATGACCGATCCGGAATTTGCCGATAGAACTTATATAGAACCGATCAAAGAAGATATCATTGCCAAAATCATCAAGCAGGAAAATGTAGATGCAGTACTTCCTACTATGGGTGGACAAACTGCACTCAATGTTGCTACAAGCATGTATGAAAAAGGTATGTTAAAGGGGGTCGAGTTTTTAGGTGCTTCCCCTGAAGCTATCCATAAAGGTGAAGACAGAAGTGCTTTTAAAGAGGCGATGATAAAAATCGGTATGGATCTACCGTTTTCCATGTATGCATACAACATGGATGATGCGCTTGAAGCCGCCAACAAGATAGGTTTTCCTATCATTATCCGTGCATCATTTACACTTGCCGGCGGCGGTAGCGGTGTCGCATATAACATGGACGAGTTCAAAGCTTTGGCTGCGCGTGGTCTTGATGAATCTCCGGTTACCGAGATCCTGATAGAGGAATCACTCTTAGGTTGGAAAGAGTACGAAATGGAAGTTATTCGTGACTCTTCGGATAACTGTATCATCGTATGTTCTATTGAAAATTTTGACCCTATGGGTGTGCATACCGGTGACTCCATCACAGTGGCACCTGCACTCACACTTACGGATAAAGAGTATCAAAGAATGCGTGATGCGTCCTTTGCCATTTTACGTGAGATCGGTGTTGATACAGGTGGATCAAATGTACAGTTCTCAATTGATCCAAAAACAGGTCGTATGATCGTTATTGAAATGAATCCTCGTGTTAGCCGTTCATCAGCTCTAGCTTCTAAAGCAACCGGTTACCCCATAGCAAAGGTTGCAACACTCTTGGCAGTAGGTTTCACACTCGATGAGATCACAAATGACATCACAGGGACACCTGCCTCTTTTGAACCGGTGATCGACTATGTAGTTACAAAAATACCTCGTTTTACATTTGAGAAGTTCCCAGAAGCTGAGAACACGCTCAGTACTTCTATGAAGTCGGTTGGTGAAGTTATGGCGATTGGACGTACTTTTAAAGAGTCTATTCAAAAAGCGTTATGCTCACTTGAAACCGGTCTTTGCGGATTTGACGATGTTGAGGGTGATGATGAATTTATCAGACATGAGATCCACCGTCCAAATGCAGACAGAATTCTCTACATAGCTGAAGGTTTTCGCCGTGGTATGAGTGTAGAAGATATGTTTGATACCTGTAAAGTTGATCCTTGGTTCCTTTACCAGCTCGAAGAGATTTTAGAAACCGAAAAAGATATCACAGATAAAATTCTTTTTGATGCAGCGTATATGAGAAGTGTGAAGGTAGATGGTTTCTCCG
>JALUKO010000224.1 GCA_027056525.1 Helicobacteraceae bacterium
CTATAGGACCATACATTGATACTAATAAAGATTCTTCACAAAAATCTTTTAATTCCCACAAACCAAAATTAGGAATTAAATCCTTCTCTTCAATCTTTTGCTCAGGTTGAGCAATTTCTGACATTTGCTCTTTTGTAGCAACAGCTTCTTGTTTTTCTTGTTCTGGGTGATATTTATATTTATCAATTAACTCTGGTTGAGGTTCTTTCGGTAATATTTTTTCGACAGGAGAGACCTGAACCTCTTCTAACTGGGTATTGCTCCCACGAGGTTCACGGCCTTTTTCCCTAGTCTTTGAAGGACTAAAATCTTTTAAAAAAGACATTTTCTTACTTTATTTTGCTTGGTTTAAAGACCATTTTTGTAAAGCAGCTGAACCATATTTCTGAAGAATTTGATTCTTAGTGTCTTTCCATAGTCCTCTATATTTCTTAAGCTTATTATAAAGCACATCATTTTTTGATCTTGCTATTGAGACTGCTATCGCCGCCAACGCTGCATTCTTTTTAGCCGCGTGCGTTCTCATAGTCATACTCGTTTGTACTGCCATATTATCCTCCTGCTTGCATTTTAGCCTTGGCTCTAACTTGGTTAAAACCTTGGATTTTCTGCTTAATATTATTTCTATTAACCGCTTTGGTCAATGAACTATAAGCTGGTCCAGCTGTTTGCTTTCTCTGTGCCCAAGCAGAGTTTGCTGCCGCGTTTCGAGCACCAACATCTACACCTCTAGTTAATCCAGCATAGTTTGCTTCAAATAACTCAAATAATTTATCTATCTTTTGGATAGCTGATTCTGTTAATTCCATATTTTCTCCTAGTCTGCGAAGATTGACTTTTTAGCGTCAAATCTTTCTTGTTGAATTGTTTTAGATTTTGTTTCCTCATCTGGTTCCTCTTCACTATAACGATCTTCATTATATTTCTTCTGATTAGCCATTTCGTCTAATTCACCATAAACTTGTTTAATGTTTTGTCTTAAAAAATCACTAAATTTATCTATGTATTTATCAGCTACAAGTTCACCTTTTCTTTTATCAAGTTCAACAGCGATTGAATCGATCGCTACCAAAACTCTCATAATTTTAAACATAGCTTCTTCATTAGTCTGTGATGGTTTAATATCAAAAAATGCTTTAAAGTTTTTACCTTTATGCGCATCATTTGCTGCCTTAATAATTTCATATGAAGCATCGTCCATAGAATATATTGTCTTAGCATATCCAAGAATAACTTCAAAAAGCTTGTCGTAAATACAAGTTCTGAAATCATAAAACATTTTTTGATATTTTGGATTTGCAGCGTCTTGACTTAAAACTTGAGCAATCTGTATTTCATTATTATAAAATGGATTTCTTAAGAAATTAGATAAAGCCTTACCATTTAAAAATCCTGTAATAGTATCAGATACTGTCTTTTGTCCTGGTTCTGTGCTCAACTGATGTTTATTCTTATCCCAGCATTTTAAAATTAATTTATTTGGATCAGATTTCATCTCTTTCATAACATCTTGGATAGCATCATCCTCAAGGTTATTAGTCTTCTTTAACAGCTTAGAAACATCGTATAAATCTTTATGTAAAAATTTAAAAATGAAATTAACTGGAGACATTGAATCGATTAAGGAATAAAACTTTCTCATGGAAGGATCTACACCTGATGGGGGCCTACCATCATATGCTTTTAAAACACTATCAGCCATTCTTGAACCCTGAGCCATAGTTAAAGATACAGGAGATACTAATAGATAAACCATTAAGGTATAAATATTTTTAGTAACTCTAGCTATATCTCTAATACGATCTCCACCCCAATTGATAGCAGGCGCTAACCAACCTTCTTCGACTAATTCAAGTTCTTCATCAATCAAAGATCTATTTTTTTCTGCGAAAGAATTTGGATAAAAGGTCATTTCGATAATAGAATCAGTTAATTCTTTTTTTTTATTTGCGGGAAACCCAGCAAATATTCCGTTCTCCAGAATAAGCTCAGCAGTCTTTTCGATCTTATAATTCTTTTCAAAACTATTAAGAGCCTCTTCAAGAAGATTAGCCTCTTTCATTATTTTAATGGTGTGTTCATATAGTTCACCAACAATATTATCCCAAAAATAAGCTTTAATCATCTTTTTCTTTTCATAAAGACTAGATTCGTGAATTAAAGCCATATATGTTTCTTTATGATTTTCTTTTAAACCATTAAACTTTTCTTCCGCTTCAATTTGGATCCCTATATTTTCAAATATAGTATCGTCCCGCTCTTTAAGACTATCCCATAGTTTGTCTACTTCGGTAACGAAGATTTCTTGTGTAGTCATAGTTATCCTTTTTTAGATATAGTTTTACGCATTTCTGTAAATAGCGCATTACCTATCTCTTGTTTTTTTTGATTTTTTTCCATCCTAGAAGAAAAATTATCCATTGATAAACTCTCTTGTAAGGTCTTAATGATTTCTCCTGGCTCGTAATCAAAAGGAAAATCTTTTTCCTCTATTTGTGATATAATCGATTCAAGTAATTCATATTTTTTCATGGTTTTCCTCCAGATTTGACTATTTGTTAGTTATCGAATAGCTCAGGAAATTCATCCGGAGTTAAATCTTTAACGTCTGGGTCAGCAACACCAGGTGTGTATACTTTAGTAGATGGTTGGCCAGATGATGTTTTGGTTCCCATTTTTTTAGCAACGAAATCATCAGACATATCTCTATAGGCCTGCTCTCGTTTGGCTTTTATATCTTCTGGAATTGGGATACCTGTTTCAGCAAAGCGTAAAGCATACCACTGAGTATC
>JALUKO010000225.1:0-8510 GCA_027056525.1 Helicobacteraceae bacterium
AACCTATATAAAAGCACTCTCTAGTGACGGTTCAAAACTTTATACGACAAGAATCATAAAAGGTGATACGGAACTCGTTAAAGAGCTCGATAAACAAGGGATTGACTACACTGGTTTTAGTGAAACAAACTGGTTTACGGAAATGTTTGGGTGGTTGTTTCCTTTCTTGATTATCATAGCTATTTGGATGTTCTTTGCCGGACGTATGCAAAAAAATATGGGTGGCGGTATCCTTGGTATGGGGAACTCCAAAAAGATGATAAACTCAGAAAAACCTAAAACAAAGTTTGATGATGTTGCGGGTGTTGAAGAGGCAAAAGAGGAAGTTCAGGAGATAGTTGACTTCTTAAAATATCCGGGTCGCTATGTAGAGATTGGAGCTAAAATACCTAAGGGCGTGCTTTTAGTTGGTAGTCCCGGTACCGGTAAAACACTTCTTGCCAAAGCAGTTGCAGGGGAAGCGGATGTTCCTTTTTTCTCAGTATCGGGTTCAAGCTTCATAGAAATGTTTGTTGGTGTAGGTGCTGCTCGTGTAAGAGACCTGTTTGAACAGGCTAAAAAAGATGCTCCGAGTATTATCTTTATCGATGAGATTGATGCTATTGGTAAAAGTCGTGCTGCAAACGGCATGATGGGTGGGAATGATGAGCGTGAGCAAACGCTCAATCAGCTTTTGGCAGAGATGGACGGTTTTGGTACCGATACTCCGGTTATCATTTTAGCTGCAACAAATAGACCGGAGATTTTAGATCAGGCACTTATGAGACCGGGACGTTTTGACAGACAGGTTCTTGTGGACAAGCCGGATTTTGAAGGTCGTATCAAAATACTTAAAGTACATATGAAGAATGTGAAAATGGACAAAGATGTAGAGATCGAAGAGATCGCTCGTCTAACAGCAGGACTTGCAGGAGCCGATCTGGCAAATGTTGTGAATGAAGCAGCACTTCTTGCAGGTCGTAAAAGCCAAAAAACAGTGAGGCAAAAAGATCTATTTGAATCAGTTGAACGTGCTATTGCCGGACTTGCTAAAAAATCTCGCAGGATTAACCCTAAAGAGAAGCGTATTGTTGCGTATCACGAGAGTGGTCATGCGTTACTTGCCGAGACAACCGAAGGTGCGAAAAAAGTTTCAAAAGTCTCTATTGTTCCTCGTGGACTAGCGGCTCTTGGATACACACTGAATAAACCCGAAGAAGATAAGTTTATGATGCAACAACATGAGCTTTGGGCGGAAGTAGATGTACTCCTTGGCGGACGTGCTGCCGAACAGGTTTTTATTGGTGAGATCTCTACCGGTGCAGGAAATGATCTTGAACGTGCAACAGATATCATTAAATCTATGGTGCAAACCTATGGTATGAGTGATGTGGCAGGTTTGATGGTTTTAGAAAAGAGCAGACAGTCGTTCTTAGGTGGTGGCGCCCAAGCTACACGTGAGTACAGTGATAAAATGGCTGAAGATATGGATGCATTTATAAAAGCCTCTTTGGAGGAGCACTATAATGCAGTTGTTGCACGTCTTGAAGAGTATAGAGGCGCTATAGAAGATATGGTTGCGCTTTTATACAAAAAAGAAAATATCACCGGTGAAGAGGTAAGAGAGATTATCATCAGTTTTGAAGAAGCTCATGGCATGGAGTCTAAAGTTTCAGAAGTTGTTGATGATATAGAAGAGGAGCTCAAACAAGATGCCAAAATGGCAAAAGATGAGCAAGTAAAAAATAACAGTGAGCAAAGTGATGAGAAATAACCTTTTCCCCATAGCGAAAGAGGGTTGGAGCTATATAGGGTATACTTTTGTGGCATTTATACTTTTTGCCATCTTTGATCTGGATCTTTTAGAACTTTTGGCATTTACTGCGTTACTTGCATTTGCTTTTGTGTTTAGAAACCCAGAACGAGTACTTCCTGTATTTGAAAAGGGAAGTGTTGTTAGCCCTGTTGATGGTGTCGTCGTTGCCATTGAGGAGCTTAGCGAGGATGAATATGCCTACAAAGTAGAGATCGAAGGCTCTTACAGGGATGTAGCTGTATTAAGAGTTCCTTTGACATCAGAGGTGAGTTCTTTTAAGGTTACAAGAGGTACAAGACTTTCAAAACAGAATCAACTCAGCCGTATTTTAAATGAAAATGCAGAGGTTGTTTTTCAAGATCACAACGCAAATACCATCAAGATCACACACAGAGCAAAACAGAGCTTTGATCCAATAAAGTTCGATATGTTTGTGACTCAGAAGTTTGCTCAAGGGAGTCGTTACGGTACGGCTCTCAATGCTACGACTCTTCTTTATCTACCGCAAAATTTCAGACTCAATATCAATGTAGGGACACAAGTAAAAGCTTCTGAAACTTTGATAGGGTATTTTTCATAAGATAGCTATTTTTCTTTCTGTTGCTTTTGAAACAGCAGCAGGTCTGTATTTATTTCAAAGTCAAAGAACTCAGAGTTAAATCCGTTGTCGCCCACTCTTTTGAGTTGTATCGCAGCTCCTTGATTGTTTTTGTCCTCTAAGTAGAGCAGACCAAGAGCGTAACGACTCTCTACAAAGTTTGTGTCTTTCATTTTTGAGAGTTCCAAGAGCGCTATGGCATTGGCATGGTGTTGTGCGGCTGTGGAAGCTACAGCACCCAAAAAGAGAGTATAGGCGTCACGCACCTTCAAATCATCTATAAGCTGGTTAAACAGAGTGTAGGATTCTTCAAAATCTTTGTCGTACAAGCAGGTAAGCGCAAGTGCGGAGGTAAGCTCTTCAGGATTCTCTTTAGTTGTTTGCAGCACATCAGTTAATTGTTTTTTTAAGAAGTAGAGTTTTCCCGTTATAAGGTTTTGTTGTATGTAGAGATAGCGTGTAATGTAAGCTCCATAGTAAAGATCCTGAAAATGAAAGTGTTGTTTTTTGAGATAGTTTTGTACTTTTTTAGCATATTCTTTTGTTTTAAGATCATTAAAGTTGGCATCAATATACATAAGATGTGGAAGTATGTCATTGGCTTGGAGGAGTGTTAGTTTTTTGGCTGCTTTTTTAGCTGCATCCTGCTTATTTAACTGGAGTGCTATTAAGATCTCCATTGCAAGATAGATGGGTCTTTGTTTGTAGTTATGATCAAGCCATTCTACAGCAGAAAGGTAGTTCCCCTCACTCATAAAAAGAAGCGTTTTGTAAAATTCTTTCTCTTGGCTTTCCTCTTCATCTAAAACAGACTCTTTAATAATAGATCTGAGCTTGATACTGTTTTTGTTGACAAGCTCTCCACTCATCAGTGCAAAAATACCGGAGAGGTAGTTCTTTGCATCAAGATGGTATGAGCGCAAGAAGTGCTTGTGTGCATTGATCATATCACCTAGTTGTGCATAGGTGAGTGCAAGGTCGTAATGCAGTATCGAGTGTTTTGGTTGGATCTTTACCAGACTTTGAAGCTCTTGGTTGGCTTCTCTTATTTTAAACGCAAGGGCTTTTTTGATACTCTTTGCGATGCCTTGATTTACGCTAGAGGAGGAGGAGCTTTTTTTCAGATATTCTTGAGCACCTTGGACATTGTCTATATAGATATTTGCTGTTCCTTTTCGGATATAGCTGATGGTTTGATCGGCATTGAAGACTTTATAGGGTGAGAAGTAAAAAAGTTTTTGGTAGATAACCTTTTTTGTGTACTGTGTTACATTTTTGTATCTGTACTGCGCCTTATCAGGATCAAACAAAGAGTCTTTGAGTTTTACCTTGATAGGGTAGGGTTTATATACCTCTTCTTCAAACATATCCGTAATATTTTGTATATCTTTTCCCGCACTGGTGACCTGACCTGCTTGAAGGTTGACAAAGGCAAGTGCAAGTGTGGCTTTTACAGGCTCTATCTCTCTGAGTATCGCATCTTCCAAGTGTGACTTTGCGAGGCTGAGATCACCCACTCTTGCATAAAGCAAACCAAGGCTAAATGTGTCTTGATGGGAGTAGTTTTCCTCAAGGTTCTCTATGGCATCGTAGTTATTATCAAAAAGGGTGTTGATCTTTGCACTTAGGTGTTTTTGAGTATTGGGGTACTCTTTGGAAGTTGGATTTTTGAGTGCACTGAGTGCTTCGAGATAGTTTTGGTTGTAGTAGTTTATGAGTGCGTAATAGTAAGAGTAGAGTGGAGAGTCTATCTCATTTGGCAGGTAGGCATAAGCCAGATCGATGTAGTATTTAAAACTTTCTTTATCGTTAAGGTGCAGCGAACATACAGCAGCGTTGATGGCACTGACACATCTCTTTTCGTCGTTTTTTATCGCTTTTTGAAATGTTTGAAGAGCCAGGGTATATTGCTTGCCTTTGAGTTGAGCAACTCCAAGGTTATACTGGGAGATTGCTTCACTGTAGATGGCTATTTTTTCATACAGATAGAGAGCTTCCTCTTTTGAACCATTGGTATAGAGGTAGTTTGCCTTTGCTATCATTTTTTCAAGTTTGCTGGGTTCCATAGGTTTGGAGGTGTTTTTATCAAGCTTTTTTTCTATGGTGTTGATGGAGATCACCTTTTGCTCTTTGGAGGCTTTGAAAGCAAACAATACGGCAATAACGATACCAATCAGAACAACAAGTAAAACAGCTGAGATGATGATAAGCTTTTTTTGAGAAAGCCCCTCTTTTTTTGGTTTTGTGTTATTGGCAGAGCCATCATCAAAGCCGGCTGCTTCACTGTCTTCAATGATGATAATATCTTCTTGAACCTCTGCCATCAACCTACCTTACTAGAATTGTAGATATATTAGCAAAAAAAGTACCAAAAAAGGCTTATTTTACAGCGCTAACATCTTCAAAGACTGTTTTTTTATTTTCTATCTTCATTATTTTGTCACAATAGGGTAAAACACGCTCATCATGCGTAACCATAACGATGGCGACATTTTGTTCTTTTGCTATTTTTTTTAGCATTTTAACAACATCGATAGATCGTGCAGAATCAAGGGCTGCCGTGGGTTCATCTGCTAAAATGATCTCAGGGTCATTGACCAAGGCTCTTGCTATGGCAACCCTTTGGTTTTGACCACCTGAAAGCTGTGAAGGCATCGCTTTTTCTTTTTCTGCAATATCAAAATATTTGAGAAGTTCTCTTGCTTTTGTTTTAGCAACTTTTTCATCTACCTTGTTGGCTTGGGGGAGCAGTACAAGATTGTCTATAACATTTAAAAAAGGGATAAGGTAGTGTGCCTGAAAGATAAAGCCAAGCTTCTCCCTTCTTATTTTTCGTGTTGTTTTTGTCAGCCATTTGTTATCATATACCTTTTCATCACCTATCCAGATTTTTCCACTTACTGGTGTATCAACACACCCAATCATCATTAAAAGAGTTGTTTTTCCGGCTCCACTTGGGGCGACAAGGGCAACAAGCTCTCCTTTATAGATGGTAAATGATGCATCATGAATAACATCCACAAAGGTGTCGCCACTTCCAAAAGATTTGTTGAGATTTTCCACTTTTATAGCTTGTTGTGCACTCATGCTAGCCTCCAATTGCTGCAGTCGGATCTGCATTGATAACTTTTTTCACACCTATAAATGACGCCAAAATGGATGCGATGATGATAATTGCAAAGAGCATCCACGCATCGGGAATCTCCAAGACGACCCGTTTTGGAAATTTTGAGTAGATAAGATGTGAGAAAATATTTCCAAAAATAAAGGCAAATATTCCAAGTAAAAGGGTTTCTTCCACTATCATTTTGATAATAGTGCTGTTTGGAAGTCCTATGAGTTTCATAATGGAGATCTCTTTCATCTTTTCAAGTGTCATCGTATAAATGATAAGGGCTATGATGATAGTGGAGACGAGTATGAGTATGGCAGTAAAGAGCCCTATCTGTTTGGAGGCTTTTTCTATCAGGTTTCTCGTTAAAACTATTTTTTGCTCCTCTTTGGTATAAACACTTTTATGGTGCCATTTTTGTATTGTGTCTGCTATTTCATCGATGGAGTAACCATCTTTTACAGTAGCAATTACAGCGTTGACCATATGAGAGTCCTTGTTATAAATACCTCGTGCCCTATCACTGTGGATCCGTTTGTTGGAGTAGGAAAACTGTAACTCTTGCGCATCTTTGAGACTTATATATACTAAAGAATCACCACCTGAGGAAACCGCTCCGTGTGTGACGCCGACAACAGTGTAGTAGTGTCTGCTGAGTTTTATTTTGTCATAAAGTCTAAAACCTGTTTTTTCCTCAACTACGATCTCATAGTGATCATGTTTTAGTGTTCTTCCTGCTATAAGTCTTTGTGGATTGATTGGATTGATCTCACCAAAAATATCATAGCCGACAGCCATCACCCTTACTTTTTTGTCGGCTCTTGGAAGTTGGATATTTTGAAAGGTGATCGCTTCACTTTTGTCAATACCCTCAATAGCCTTGATAGTGTTTTTAAGGTCTTCATGTACTCGAGAAGACTCGGCAAAAGGCCCAAGTGTATTTTCTTGGACGATCCAAAGATCTACGGCAAGATCATCAAGTAGTACTTCGGCATCTACGATCATCCCTCTGTAAACACCAATCATGATCAAAACGATTCCAAGAAGCATACCCACACCCATGGCTGTCACAATGAACTTGCCAAAAGTGTGCTTAATATCTTCTTTTGCTAAATGGATCATAGGTTTATTTTCATCCCTTCTTTTAAAGGTTTTTTCTTAGGATCAGGGATCACTATTTTCATATGCTCCTCTAAGTTTGAAATGGCGATCTCATCATCATTTTGGGCAATTTTTTCAACAAAAACAAAAGAGACATGCATATCTTTAACTACCCACACGCCTATCTTGCCGTTTTGTTGATCGATCGCTTGCAGTGGAAGTTTGAGTACATCATCATGTGTTTGCGTTGCAATGTTAACCTCCACTTGCTCATCTATGTAAAAAGGGGTAGGTATCTTGACAAAGGCAACATCTATCTCTTTCTCTAAGGTAACGGCATCGATTACAGGAGATATCTTTTTTACGATCCCTTCAAAGGTCTCATTTTGATGAGAACTGAGTTTTATGGTAGCTCTTTGTCCAACTTTAACGTTGGAGCTTACCCTTTCATCTACCATGCTTTTAGCCCATAATGTTTTTGGATCGACTATTTTGAGTATGGGTGTTGTTGGAAGTACATTTTGGGCTATCTGGGCTGTTTTTGAGATCACATAGCCATCAACAGGTGCATATACCTTGAGATATTGTAGTTTTGTTTTGATAGCATCTATGTTTTTTTGAGAAAGAAGAAGCTGTGCTTTTGCTGAGTTTATATGTGACTCTGAAACAAGCAGCGTAGCCTCAATACTTTGCAAATCAGAAAGAGCTTTGTCATATTCCGATTGTGAAACAAAGCCTTTTTCATGAAGTTTTTTATAGCGATCGTAGGTTTTTTGTATCAGTTCTTTTTGTGCAAGTTGATTTTTAAGCTCATTTTGAGAAGCTTGAAGTTCATACTGCGCTCTTGTGTAACTTGCTTTTGCGATCTCAAGCTGATCGGGAAGATCGACACCATCCATCACTATGAGAAGATCACCTTTTTTAACCCATTTGCCTTCATCAGTTAAAATATTGAGTATTTTGCCTCCGCTTTGCGCTGTGATAGTGTAGATATCCTCCGCATCAACATTGCCTATGCCCCGCACATACACATCAATCCTTCCTTTTATAGGTGAGACAGTTGTGTAGGTTGTTTTTGGGATATATACATTTTTGTAAAACAAGCCACCTAGTAGAAGCACAATGACTGCTGTAAGTAGATATTTTAATAGTGTGTTCATAAAGTTTTTCCTTCTAAATAGTTTATTCTGTTGATTGTGGAGCTTTTTGCATACTGGGCTTGTAAGAGTCCAAGTTTTGCATCAAGATATAGACTGATAGCATCAAGTACTTCTATGTAGGTTGAGAGCCCCTCTTTGTAGCGTGCTTCTAAAAGACCTTTTGTCTCTTGGGATGCTTCAAGTTGTGAGTGCTTTGCCTGAAGTGTTTTTTCATATCTTTGAAGATCTATAAGCAGAGCCTCAAGTTCATTTTTCAGTGCCAACTTTTTAGAGTTGAGTGCCTCTTTTGTACTTTGCTCCTGGATCGCAGCCTGCTCAACTGTTGCAGAGGTGCGACCGCCGCTATACAGAGGGATCTTTAGAGTGATTCCTATAAGGGAGGAGTCATACTCGTTGAGTGAGCCGATCTTGTTATAGGATGCTATAGCATCTATGGAGCCATAGTGAGAAGCTTTGGCAGATTTTTTATTCAGTGTGTTTATTTGTATGCTTTTTTGTAAACTTTGCAGTTGGAGATTGTTATGTATAACTTCTTCAAGCAGGTTGCTTGTGATCTGCAAAGAGTTGTTTGCAATAGTATCTTCAAGGAGGATATCCTCCGCGATATCTTGACCTATGTAGTTTGAGAGTCTTGTTTTGGCTTTATAAAAGTCTGCCTGTGCAATGGCAAGGTTGTCCTTGGCCATGTATACAGCAGAGAGGAAACGACTTGCATCTGCCTTGGTCTTCATCCCTAAACGAACC
>JALUKO010000225.1:8520-8904 GCA_027056525.1 Helicobacteraceae bacterium
TTTTAGAGTTGAGTGCCTCTTTTGTACTTTGCTCCTGGATCGCAGCTTGCTCAACTGTGGCAGAGGTGCGACCGCCGCTATACAGAGGGATCTTCAGGGTGATACCTATAAGGGAAGAGTCATACTCGTTGAGTGAGCCGATCTTGTTATAGGATGCTATAGCATCTATGGAGCCATAGTGAGAAGCTTTGGTAGATTTTTTATTCAGTGTGTTTATTTGTATGCTTTTTTGTAAACTTTGCAGTTGGAGATTGTTGTGTATAACTTCTTCAAGCAGGTTGCTTGTGATCTGCAAAGAGTTGTTTGCAATAGTATCTTCAAGGAGGATATCCTCCGCGATATCTTGACCTATGTAGTTTGAGAGTCTTGTTTTGGCTTTATAAA
>JALUKO010000226.1 GCA_027056525.1 Helicobacteraceae bacterium
TAACAGGTGTGAAGTCAACAGTTGTGAGATCGATATCATTTTTATAAAAGAGTGTTTGTTTTTTAAATGTTCCCCATCCCGGCACTCCATCATCAGTATAAGGTACTTCGTAACCGTTTTTAAAGGTTACAAGCATCTTATAATGGCTGTTATCAAAGACCTGAGTTACTTTACCTGCACCAAATACCATGCCATAGACTTTGTCCTTTACTTGTACATCGTCAAAATACGCCATTGTTACCCCTTATCAAGTTAAATTGTTTTGATTATAGCAAATGTAGGTTACAAAAGTCATACAAAATGTATTGATATCTAATAATTTATCTGCTATAACTAAAGCATCTGTTATATGAGGAGAAAAAATGAAAATAGAGATACTTGGAACAGGGTGTGCAAAGTGTAGCGCGTTGGAAGCAGCAGCGAAACAGGCCATCGCAAAGATAGGTGGGTTTCACAGTGTTGAAAAGGTGGAAGATTTGCAAAAAATTATGGACTATGGGGTTATAAATACACCGGGGCTGGTTGTCGATGGTGAAGTTAAAAGTACAGGAAAACTCTTAAGCGTTGATGAAATAGTTGCAATTATACAATGATAAAACAAAAGAAGATAGATAAACTGCCGGCTTTACTCGACTTTTTGCAAAGTGCAACAGGGTTGATCTTGGCTATGTTTATTGTTGCGCATTTGCTATTTGAAGCATCCATACTTATCTCAGAAGAGTTGATGTATAAAGTGACCATTATGTTTGAAGGATATTATTTTTTTGGTGAGAGATATCCCGGTATCATCTCTTTTTTAGCGGCTGTAATATTTATGCTCTTTATTGTACATGCTGCGATCGCTATGAGAAAATTTCCATCGAGTTATAAACAGTACAGAGTTTTCCAAAACTATGTATCAGGTATGAAACACGAAGATATAAATTTATGGATTATTCAGATAATAACAGGATTTTTGATGTTCTTTATAGGCTCAGTCCATCTTTATATGATGATGACACAGGCAGAAGATATTGGTCCCTATCTCTCTTCAAACAGGGTAGTTGATGGCTTTATGGGACCGCTTTATGTAGTATTGCTCATCTCAGTTGTTTTACATGCGTTTATAGGTCTTTATCGTTTGGCGTTGAAGTGGGGATTTATGGAGACTAAAAGTACAAAAATTTCTCGTAAAAGGTTTAAACTGCTTATGAAAAGTATGATAGCTTTGTATATAATTTTAGGAAGTTTATCTTTGGCAAAATACACCTATATAGGTTTTACACACGATTTTAATGATGCCCCAAAATATAAACCGCAAACTCTGAAGATGGAGACACACTCATGAAAATAATTTATACGGATGTTTTGGTTATTGGTGGTGGTCTGGCAGGTTTGAGAGTTGCAACAGGGGTGAAACAACGGGGTCATGACACGATTGTTCTGAGTTTGGTGCCTCCAAAGCGTTCTCACTCTTCAGCAGCTCAAGGGGGAATGCAAGCAAGTTTGGCAAACGCAACGATGGGTGATGGTGACAATGAAGATGTTCACTTCTCAGATACTATAAAAGGGAGTGACTGGGGAGCAGACCAAGAGGTGGTTCGCATGTTCACACATTGTGCTCCCAAGGCCATACGTGAACTCGCTGCCTGGGGTGTACCATGGAGCAGGGTGAGAAAAGGTGATCGAGAAGCTATTATAAATGCTAAAAAGGTGACGATCACTGAGCGAAGTGAGGCACATGGACTGATAACGGCAAGGGACTTTGGAGGTACGAAAAAATGGAGAACATGTTATACCTCTGATGGTACCGGACACAGTATGCTCTATGCCGTGGACAACAAAGCAAAACAGGATAAAGTGGAAGTACATGAAAGGCTCGAAGCCATAGCACTTTTACATGATAACGGCAGATGTTACGGAGCAGTGGCTAGAAACCTTATGAATGGGGATTTAATCGCATATGTTGCAAAAGCAACCACTGTGGCTACAGGTGGATATGGCAGAATATACAGTGTTTCTACAAATGCCATTATTTGTCAGGGTATGGGGCAGGCACTGGCACTGGAGAGCGGTATCGCAACATTGGGGAACATGGAAGCGATACAGTTTCACCCTACAGCCATAGTGCCGGTTGGTATTTTGACAACAGAGGGGTGTCGTGGTGATGGCGGTGTGCTTCGTGATGTTGATGGGTACAGGTTTATGCCGGACTATGAACCTGAGAAAAAAGAGTTAGCCTCCCGTGATGTGGTGAGCCGCAGAATGACAGAGCATATAAGAAAAGGCAAGGGTGTGAAAAGTCGCTATGGCGATCATTTGTGGCTTGATATAACCATACTGGGACGGGAGCATATTGAAAAAAATCTTCGAGAGGTGAAAGAGATTTGTGAGAACTTTTTAGGGATCGATCCTGCCGTGGATTGGATTCCGGTTCGTCCGACACAACACTATTCTATGGGAGGGATCAGAACGAAATATACAGGAGAGTCTCAAACTCTTAAAGGTCTTTATTGCTGTGGTGAAGCTGCATGTTGGGATATGCACGGTTTTAATCGCCTTGGAGGAAATTCTGTCAGTGAAACAGTTGTTTCTGGAATGCTGGTTGCTGAGTATATTTCTGATTTTTGTGATTCTCAGGAGAGTTCGGTGCAAATAAGTTCAAGCAGGGTGGAGGAATTTTTACAAACACAACAACAAAAACTTGATGAACTACTAACACGGGAAAACGGAGAAGATGCTTATATACTTCGACGTCGTATGGAAGAGATCATGATGGAAAAGGTAGGTATT
>JALUKO010000227.1 GCA_027056525.1 Helicobacteraceae bacterium
AAATGACTATATGCCACAAGAGTTACGCAGACCGGGAACACCTGCTTTATGGTTTTTAAAGCCAAGTGGCGAGCCAATGTTTCAGCCAATTATGGGTGCTATAGATGCAGAGCAGTTCTTAGATGCACTGAGTATTGTTGAAAAAGAGTTTGCAAAGACCCAAAAGCACTAAGCCAATCTTTGGTACTGTCTGATATGATTTTTTGCTTGATATAAAGTTGAATATTTTAGAAGATGGTGTCAGAGGGGGGACTTGAACCCCCGACCCCCGGCTTATGAGACCAGTGCTCTAACCAGCTGAGCTACCCTGACATCTATTTAAGAGGCTGGAATTATATACAAGTAAAGCTTTTATTTTCCTTTTATAGCGTGAAATTTATCCATTTATATTTTATTATTTTTTGAGCTAAACTTCTCTTATGCTAAACTGTAAAGTAAGTTTAGTCTTTATAACTAAAGGTATTGACATTTTTACTTTTTTTTTGTAGTATTCCCACTATAAAATTATATTTTTTAAAGGAGCTTATATGAATTTTACACCGTTAGGGAAAAGAGTTCTCGTTAAGAGACTAGAAGAGGAAAATACAACAAGTTCTGGAATCATTATCCCTGATAATGCAAAAGAAAAACCTTCACAGGGTGAAGTGGTCGCTACAAGTTCGCAAGTGAGTGACTTAAAATGTGGTGACAAAGTTGTTTTTGGTAAATACAGCGGTAATGAGGTTTCACTTGAGGGTGAGAAGTATTTGGTTATAGAAGTAGATGATATTTTTGGAATAATAGGTTAAGGAGAGAACAATGGCAAAAGAGATAATATTTTCAGATACAGCTAGAAATGCCTTGGCACGCGGAGTTGAAAAACTTACAGATGCAGTAAAAGTGACGATGGGTCCACGTGGTCGTAACGTACTTATCCAAAAAAGTTACGGTTCACCTTCGATTACCAAAGATGGTGTTTCTGTGGCACGTGAGATAGAGTTGCAAGACAAACTAGAAGATATGGGTGCACAACTTGTAAAAGAGGTTGCTAGCAATACTGCCGATGAAGCGGGTGATGGAACAACTACGGCAACGGTTCTGGCAAATGCAATTTTCAAAGAGGGTCTTAGAAATGTTACTGCGGGAGCTAACCCTATTGAAGTAAAACGCGGTATGGATAAAGCGTGTGAAGATATTTTAGAGAACTTAAAAGCTGCCTCAAAAGTGGTTAAAGACAAAAATGAGATCGCTCAAGTAGCAACTATCTCTGCAAACTCTGATGAGCAGATCGGAAGTATGATCGCTGAAGCTATGGAAAAAGTCGGTCAAGACGGTGTTATCACTGTTGAAGAGGCTAAGGGTATTGTAGATGAGCTTGATGTAGTAGAGGGTATGCAGTTTGATCGTGGTTATTTAAGCCCGTACTTCATTACCAATACTGAGAAGATGACAGCTGAGATAGAAAACCCGTGGATACTTCTGGCAGATAGTAAAATCTCATCTTTGAAAGATCTTTTACCGGTCCTTGAGCAGGTACAAAAAACGAACCGTCCGCTTCTGATAATCGCTGAAGATGTAGAGGGTGAAGCACTTTCAACATTGGTTGTGAACAAACTTCGTGGTGTGCTTAATATCTCTGCGGTAAAAGCTCCAGGCTTTGGTGACAGACGTAAAGCTATGCTTCAGGATATAGCTATTTTAACGGCTGGTACTGTGATCTCCGAAGAAACAGGGCATACACTTGAATCAGCAAGTATAGATATGCTTGGTCAGGCATCTCGTGTAGTGATCGATAAAGATAATACGGTCATAGTTGATGGCGCGGGAAGTAAAGAAGCGGTAGAAGCGAGAGTAAAAGAGATAAAAACACAAATGGAAGCTACTACAAGCGAGTATGACAAAGAGAAGTTGCAAGAGCGTCTTGCGAAACTCAGTGGCGGTGTAGCAGTCATCAAAGTTGGTGCTGCAACTGAAACAGAGATGAAAGAGAAAAAAGATCGTGTAGATGATGCACTCTCAGCAACAAAAGCTGCTGTGGAAGAGGGAATCGTCATCGGTGGTGGTGCTGCACTTGTTCGCGCTGCAAATAAAGTAGATATTGATGGACTCGAAGGTGATCAAAAGATCGGTGCTGAGATCATCTTGCGTGCTGTGAAAGCTCCTGTAAAACAGATAGCAGAAAATGCGGGTTATGACACTGGTGTTGTAGTTAATGCTATTGAAAATGCAGAGAGTGAAACAGTAGGTTTCAATGCTGCAACAGGTGAATATGTAGATATGTTTGAAGCGGGAATCATCGATCCACTGAAAGTGGAGCGTGTGGCACTTACCAATGCAACATCGGTTTCAAGTTTGCTTTTAACTACAGAAGCGGCTATTTACGAGATACCTAAAGAGGAAGCTGCTGCACCTGATATGGGTGGAATGCCTCCGCAAATGGGTGGAATGCCAGGTATGATGTAAGCAAGCGTTAAGAAAACGAGAATTTCTTCTCGTTTTTAGCTTGCGCACCAGAGTCTGATATGCGCAGCATCAGACGGCGGAGAGAACAGTCGAGAATTTCTTCTCGTTTTTAGCTTGCGCACCAGAGTCTGATATGCGCAGCATCAGACGGCGGAGAGAACAAACGGCAATCTTCTGTCGTTTATCGCTGACCTATTCTTCAAGAAATAATATTTTGAGATTATATTATCACCAATTAAAATAAATTTTTAGTTTTAATGCTATACTAATGCTATATTTTTTTGAGGTGGTTGAAGTGGAATCAAAAACAGTACTTGCTCAGTATAAAGA
>JALUKO010000228.1:0-386 GCA_027056525.1 Helicobacteraceae bacterium
GATGAAGTGGTAGAAAAACTGCATAAGAACATTGATGCCCTTGAGTCTGTTACCATCCATTATGAACCCGAACATCCACCGTATAAAACTGTTGTACGGCTTTTACAAGAGGATAAACAGAGACTCAGTCAGAATTTTGGTCGCAGTGTATGGCTTGAAGTGACACATTTGACAGAAGATAATGAACAAATATCTCAAGAGTTCATCAAAAACCCCGCTTTAGAAGCTGAACATGGCAAAGCATTTCGGCTTGTAGCTTTTTTACTCTCTTTGCATACTGATAAGATCATAATGGGAAATGTGAATATGGATGAAAATATTGTAACACTCTTTGATGCTTTAAACATTGAGATAATACAACAAAATAAGGAGAAACAACAATGAAA
>JALUKO010000228.1:396-8852 GCA_027056525.1 Helicobacteraceae bacterium
GTTCATAAGGAGCGAGAAGCCGCGTACAGACTCAGAGTTCAGATGATTCCGACACAGATAGTTGTGGACACTGAAGGTCAGGAAGTTTACAGACATGTCGGCATTTCGTCTGAAGAAGAGATTCAAAAGCTCTTTGAGCAAAAATTAAAATAATAAAAAAGTTGTATGATGCTTTCAATATAAAACATACAGCCTCTCAGTGAAAGAAGGGGAAAGAGATGATAACTAAAGGATAGATAGCAATGCCAAGAAACGTGCAAAGACTTAAAGAGACATCGTTACAAACTTTTAAAACTCTTCAAAGCATAGCACCCATGCTTTTTGCAGTGATGGGATTGGTGGGGATTTTTGAAACCTTTGTGACTCCTGAGATGATCCACAAAATTTTTAATGCTCATGCCATCCACGATATGCTTCTTGCAACAACAGCTGGAGCTGTGTCAGTGGGACAACCTTTTTTGAGCTACATAATTGGCGGGGAGCTGCTTGATGAGGGTATCTCTATGTATGCAGTGACGGCATTTATTCTCTCTTTTGTTACTCTTGGGATTATTCAGATTCCTTTAGAGTTTTCCATTTTTGGAGCACGTTTTACTATAGTGAGAAATTTACTTAGTTTTTTATTTGCTATTGTTATTGCCTATATGACGACTTTGAGTACTAGTTTTTTATCGGGATATTTTTCATGAAAGAGAAGGAACAAATGAAAAATAAAACCGGCTATATTATGCTACTGATTGTTCTTGGTCTCTATGGTATCCTTTACTTTGTTCATGCAGGTAAAACGCTACAGGCCTTAGAAGCAACCTTCGGAGTTTTTAAAACTGTAGCACCGATACTGCTTGTAGTTTTCTTTTTGATGGCATTCCTTAATACCTTTATAGATGAAAAAAGCGTTGCCAAACACTTAGGAGATGATAGTGGTTTTAAAGGCTGGTTTATTGCTCTTTTTGGTGGAGTTCTCAGTCATGGACCCGGATATATCTGGTATCCAATGCTTCAAGAGCTGCGTAAAAAAGGGGCACTTGATGGGCTAATAGTGGCATTTTTATATGCTCGTTCCATAAAATTGCCTTGGCTTCCACTGATGATAAGTTATTTTGGGCTAACCTTTACTGTAGTACTTACATTTTATGTCCTTGTGGGAGCCTTTGTGCAAGGAATATTTGCAGGTAAAATAATGAATGAAGCAAAGAAAGACAGATGAACAACATCCATAAAAATGTCATCTATTTGGGATGGGTGAGCTTTTTTACAGACCTCTCCTCTTCTATAGTAACAACTTTACTTCCCATTTTTATTGTTTATACGCTTCATGAAAGTGTTGAAAAACTGGGAATTGTTATCGCTGTAGCGACCTTTGTTTCGTACGCTTTGCGTATTGTATTTGGATATCTCAGCGACAGATATCAAATAGTCAAACCCTTTGTTGTCGCAGGTTATTTTATAAGTGCCGTTACAAAACCTTTATTGATGTTTTCACATAGTTATACTTCCGTAGCTGCACTTCGTGCAGGTGAGCGTTTGGGCAAGGCAGTAAGAAGTGCTTCTAAAGATTCTCTTATTAGCAGCTATGCACAAAAAGGGAGTTCGGGAAAAACTTTTGGTTTTCATAAGATGATGGATGTGTCAGGGGAGATGTGCGGCGCTATTATCATTATGATCTTCTTTTACTTTACGATGCAAAATGAAACGCTTATCCGGGAGCTGTTTGGTTTGACCCTTATTCCGGGACTTATAGCGACGTTGATTGTTGTTTTTTTTGTTCAAGATGCACCCAAAAAACCTCTCAAAGAAAAAAAGGTGTTGCACAAAGAGGATTACAAACTTTTTTGGGTTATAGGGAGTTATTTTCTTTTTCTTTTTTTCTTTATCAGTGATCAGTATTTTATACTTCAGGCAAAAGATGGCGGTATAACACTGATGTTTATCCCTCTTTTGGTGATCCTCTCCACTTTTACACAGGCCCTGACGAGCTATGTGAGCGGTGGTCTTATTGACAGATATGGTACACTGGTGATGCTTTTGTTTGCGTATATATTTGCTGTAGCTGCTTTGGTGATATTGCAGTTTCATTACTTTTATGCCGCTTTTGCTTTTTTTGGACTATTTACTGTGGTATCACTCAATGCGCTCCGCGCATACATTGCATCGCAAGCAAAAAGCAAAGGGTTTGTTTATGGTCTTTTTTATGGAGGCATAGCTGTTTTTAGCGCTCTTGGTGCTTTAGTAATGGGCTATGTTTGGAAAATATTTGGTATGCAGAGTATGATGCACTTGAGCATTGTGGGAACATCTTCTATACTCTGTATGCTTCTTATCTATATGCTTGCGCAAAAGATGGGCTTTATCAACTACAAGTGATTGCTAAAAAGTTAACAACAACTGCTTTGATTGTGTAAAAACTTCTATACTGAAATATCTTTGTAGCACAAATATGTTATGATGTATGTACTACTTTTACAGGGGGGAAAATGGGACTGAGCAATAAAAAATTACCGAAACTGGGGTTTTTATATCTTGATTATGTACTGAGGTTTTTTGATCATTCAAACTTTAAGGGATGGCCAAACAAAATAGAGACGGTGACGTATCACTGGAAAAATGATAAAGAACGTTTTATTAAAGAGGTAAAAAGAAAAAAGATCGATGTTCTTATAGGTAATATACCTGCAACAGCGTATGAAACCTTTCGGGAGATCGCAAGGGAGTTGCCTCATGTTCGCTTTATTCCATCTATGGATACGCAGTTCTCTAACAAATCTAAAGAGAACGTTACGCGATTCGCATGGAAATATAACTTACCTATTCCAAAAACATATATTTACTATAACCATAAAAATGCATACAAATTTTTAGAAAAATGTGAATATCCGAAGATTGTTAAAAAATCGTACGGACCATCAAACTACGGTGGCTATTTTGTTCACAAAGTAGATAACTTCAAAGAGGCAAAAGAGCTTTTTGCAGAGCGTAAGTACCATCCTATGTATTTTCAAGATTTTGTTCCTATGGAAGCAGATATCCGCGTGATGCTTATAGGGCATAAGCCTGTATGTGCTTTTTGGAGACGCGCACCGGAGGGTGAATGGCTTACAAACACTTCTCAGGGTGGAAGTATGGACTATATGGATGTTCCAAAATCGGTACTTGATCTTGCAGTTAAAGTTTCTAAAGCTGCAAAAGCGGAGTACTGGGCGTGTGATGTAGCCTATGGTAAAGATGGTAAGGTTCGCATACTTGAGTGTGCGACTGCATTTGCGGCATTTCCTTATATTAGAGACTGGATCGGTCAGTACATTATGTGGAGTTTAAGTGAGGGACGTTTTAAAAAACCACATACACCTATGTTTAACTGGGAAGAGCTTGGAAAAATGGATAGTTCCATACTCAGAACACTCAGACATATAACATTTGGGAAGTTCTCCCCGAGTTACGACGGTGCTTATTTTGGTAAAAAGAAAAAGCTTTACGGCAATAAAAAAGTATATCTCCACGAACTTGATGAGGTTTACAAAATGTATGATGTCAAAGCACGTACTTGTGAGGAGTGGCCAAGTGAAAAATGGAACTATCAAGATAAACTTGCTCTCAAAGCACTAAAAAATCTCAAAAGTAAAGATCTTAAAACTAAAGATATCCCAAGCCCGACTGCTGATGAGGCTGCCGAGTCCGTGCAGGAGCAAACGCAAAGCTATTCAAAAGAGGAGCTGAGTGATTTTTTTAGCTCCATTGAGGGGATAGGGAAGAAAAAACTTGCCAAGATCTTTGAATATTTTGGAAGCCCTCAAGAAGTCGTAGGGGCATTGGAGCAAAACCCTTCTATGTTCAGTGATCTCAAGGGAATTAACGAAAAAACAGCCAAAAAAATAGCCAAAAATTGGAAGAAACTTAAGAAAAAAAATTAGTTAAGAACATAAATGAGTTAAATATGTGATATCTCGAATAATTTCAGTATAATTTCGCACTAAATTATTTGGGGTGTTAAAAATGGGGAATCCAAAACTGTACAATGTCGGCGTTAAGCTAGTTAAATTTGCATGGGCTATAGAGATTATAGCTGTCATGATAGGTTTTTTAATTTCAATTATTGTTGCATATTCGGCTTATGCGGCGATTAATCATATCGATAAAGAGATGACGTTTGGGGACTACTCATCTATTTTGGTATCTGGTCTGCCTTTTTTGCTTGTTGCAGTTGTAGAAGCAACTAAAATCCCAATAGCGACAGCTCTTATGTATGCAAAGCACACTTCGTGGAGGATCATACTCTTTATAGGTGTTTTACTTCTTGTTACCATAACATTTGAAACCATGATGAACGGTTTTGAGAGAAACTTTTCTAACTTGACTTTTGCCATCAATGAACGTAAGAATGAAGCACAGTTATTACAAGATAAGATAGATGATCTCATTGAGAAGAAAAAAGTTATTGATGTTATCAATTCAGAAGCAGTAGAGGTCGAATATGCTCAAACCATTGCAAGAGCAAATCAAAACTTTAATCAGCAGGTAAAGCGTCAAAGTGAGTATATTGAGAGACAGCTGAGCAATATGGATAACAGCTATAAAGAGAAGATTGATGCCGAGCTGAACTCTTTGTATGACAAAGAGGGTAAAATCTATGAAGCATGGGATAAAGAGCGTGATGACATGCAAAAACGTCTTAGAAATCTGCTCAATCAAAATCTAAAAGGTGCCTCTTCTGATAAAGAAAAACTTACCGCGGAGCTTGAAAAACTTAAAGCTGAAATGAAAGCAGAGATGGAAGATGCAAACTTTCTGACAAGACCGGCGGTTGAAAAAAAATACAGAGATCTTATAGCAAAAAAAGAGAAAAGACTCTATGCTGTTTCTGATTTTGCAACAGGCTCAAAAGCACTCGATCAGCAAACAGGAACTGAAAAACAGTTACAAAAACAGCTGGCTGTTATCGGTGAGAACTATCAAAAGCGTATCGATACAGTACGTGCAAGGATTGACTACCTGAATCAACAGCTAAAAGAGCAGCAAAAATCACAAGAGTTATTACAAAAAAAGTATCGTCAGGAGCTTGCCTCATTTACTGCAAATGCCTCCAAAAACAAGTCGAGTATTATTAGAAGAGCGAGTGAAGAGAAGAAGAAGCTTTTTAATGAACATCAAGATATTCAAAAGAGGTTAAAAGTTGTAGATACTGAGATCTTTGAGCTGAAAAAGAAACAGACTGAGGTGAATTATGAGGTAAATAAGATGGTCAATCAAAACCAAATTTACCGTATAGCAGCATATATAAGTGATAAGGAAAATGGCTTGGATGTACCAAAAAGTACGGTTGGACTGGTAGCTCTTGTTTGGTTTGCATCACTGGCGTTTATCAGTGCAGTAACAGGTGTTTTCCTCGCTATTGCCGGTATGTATATTCAAAAGTGCTATGATCCTGAGCAAGCGAGCATAAAGACAAAAAAAGAGTAAGTGTAAAAGCTTACTTCTCTTGTATTTGATGAAGTATGACAGTGTCTTTTCCTCTGGACTTTGCTTCATAAAGAGCATCATCTGAGACCTTTAACATCTCATCTATATCATCACTCCTGCCATAGGATATACCGATAGAAACCGTATAATTGACAATAATATCTTTAAGTTCAATATCATTAAATTTAAAGTTCTTTCGTAGCTTGTCAAAAAGAGTCAGTGTATTTTCAAATGATATATCTTCAAGTAAGATACAAAACTCTTCTCCACCAAAACGCGCAACAAGGTCCGATTTTCTAAGGCTTTTGTGAAGCACTGTAACAACTTCTTTGATGGCAATATCGCCGATATCATGCCCATAAGTATCATTGATGTTTTTAAAGTTGTCTATATCAACGGTTGCAACGGCGATAGGGGCATTTTTTCTGTGGTTCTTATTGAGTATGGCACTGCTTGCTTCAAAAAAGTAACGCCTGTTGTAAGCACCTGTTAAAAAATCTCTGTTGGCAAGGTTTTTAGCTTCTTTGAAAAGTTCCAAAACATCAAGGTTCGCATTGATTCTGACATTGAGTTCTTCAAACTGATGGGGCTTGGAGATAAAGTCATTTGCTCCGGCTTTTATAAACTGTGTCAGAGCATCCACATCTTCTGTTGCGCTGATGGCAAGGATCGCCAAAGTGTCTTTTTGAAATCTCTCTCTGAGTCTCATGGTAAGTTCGATGCCGTCCATATTTGGCATATTATAGTCAGTGAGTACAACTGAGATACTCTCACCCTGTGGTGATGCCATAATATCAAAAGCCTCTTTCCCGTCAATGGCTTCTATGACATGAAAGCCTAGCTTATGCAGGTCATTTTTAAAAGCATCTCTAAAAAGTTTAGAATCATCAACGAGCAAAACGCTCTCTTTGTAATTTCTAAGTACTTTTTTTACAAAATCGACTGCATAGGCAATAAAGTTTGGATTGGCAGTAGAAATATTGTCTAAGATATTTTTCTTTGTCATGAGATGTTTTAAGACATTGTTCTCATTTTTATTAAGGACAATAGTCGCAATATTGTGTGAGCTTGCCAGCATGGCACCCTGTCCCTCTTCACAATCTGGAAGTTCTGTATTGACTATGGCTGCAGAAATTTGATTTTGATTATGTCTTATGATATTGTTTGCTTCTCTGTAAGTAGATGCTGCCAATATCTCCGTATTGCTCATATGTCGTTTTATCTCTATAGTTAAAGCAGATAAAGTTGCCGGACTTTCATCAACAAGCAATATTTTTTTCATTGTTTATTCCTCAATTTATTTCTGATTCTTTTTTGGTGTGATCATAAACTTCGATGCGGTTACGTCCGTTTTCTTTGGCGACATAAAGAGCTTCATCGGCTTCGGCAAAGACTTTAAGATGATCTGTATGCTCTTTTCTTAAACAGCTCATACCGATACTTGCGGTAGTCTTAATACTTTGCGATTCAAAAACAACAGCTTTGTTTGAAATAGTTTCAAGTATGATATTTGCGACCTTGATAGCAACATGAAGTGTTGTCATTGGGAGTATAACGACGAGCTCTTCTCCCCCATAACGGCCAATAAAGTCGGTTTCTCTTAAACAACTGGTAATACGGGAACTGATCTCTCGAAGTACCTCATCTCCTGCCATGTGCCCATAGGTATCATTAACGTTTTTGAAATGATCGAGATCGATGATCATTATGGATATGTCGAAGTTATGGCGTCTGGCACGTTTGAACTCCATCTCTAGCATCTCTTCGAGGTAGCGTCTGTTCCAAAGACCTGTGAGGGCATCTGTTTTACTCAGTATCTCTATAGCTCTTGTTCTCTCTTTTACCAACATCTCCAAACGTTCTTTCTCTTTACGTGATTGCTCAATCGCAGAGTAGTAAATACTTCTGGTTGTAAATAAAGCAAACAGTAAAGCAATAAAAGTGGTTACAGAAGCAGTACGTATAAGTTGAAACTCATGGTTTGAGTATGCGGTAGCATCTGTTATCAGTAAAAGTTTTAAGTTTTCATGAGAATTTTTACTGATATCTGTTGTCACAAGCGTACGATAAAGTGGACGTTCATCTGAGAGTGTAAGGAACCCCGGTGGTGGCAATTCTTTGTTTGGAAGTACGGTTCCTATGATATTTTTATTGCTACTGACATGTACTTTATTTTGTGAATCGAGTAAAGAGATCTCCAAAATATTTTTTGTAGATTGGATGTAGTTGTATAAAAACTCATTAATATCTGTTTTTGCCGATACATCAAGGGAGTTCTTAATGGAACCCTCAATGGACTTCAAAAGGTTAACAATATCTGACTGACGACGAAGTACTGAAAAATTTTCATTTGAATTATCCAGTACTTTATATTCGGATATATCTACAGCCAGATCAATAAGACCGATAAGCTCATTGTCTTTGTAGATAGGGTAGTAGATGGCCATAACATCTACATAGTCCCGAACTTCAAAAAAGAACTTCTTAATTTTTTGTTCTCCCTGCATTGTACGTACGTAACTCTTGTTTGTATAGACCTTACCGATCTCATCTTTAAACATAGAGTTTCTGATGGTTCCATCGGGTTCTAAAAACCTAAATTCAAATATTTCCAAGCCAAATGAGACATCATTAACCAGTTTTTGGAGGTTCATAGTTGATTTAATAGCATCAAAGCGATCAATGGCGGCTGTAACAGAACTAACGATATTGAGAGAATTATTATGCATTTGTGTCAGTAAAAGGTTCTTCTGGCTTTTATAGTTGTAGTAAGAAAGATAAGCTATCCCCAATACAAGTATGAGCAGGATAATCGGAATTTTGTATTTTCTCATTAGTATTGCCATTTGTTCACCTATATCTTTGCTTTGAGTTTGGGTCTGCTTTTTTGTATTTGTTGTATGCTTTATCCAGATCATGATATGATCTGTTCCAACGTTTGTTATGACAACTTATGCACATCTTTTTTAAGATCTTTGGTTTGTCTGTGCCAGCTAAAAAAC
>JALUKO010000229.1 GCA_027056525.1 Helicobacteraceae bacterium
GGGAAAAAAGCTTCACTTGCCAAAGCACATCCACTTACATCAAGACCCATATCTTTTGCCTTTTTAAGTGCACACTGTGCGGCATCAACACGACTTGTCATCCCCATGCCGACTGCAACCATCGCCGCATCTTTTACATATACAACACAGTTTGATTTTGTAAGACTTGCTACCTTGTAAGCGATCTCCAGATCTTTCATCTCTGCTTCACTCGCTGCATTTTTAGAAACAAGTTTTGCATTTTTCACTTCATCAGCACCAACTTTGTCAGCATCTTGAAAAACAAATCCACCATCAATATGTTTAAAGTCTTTTGTATCGTTTGCTAAAATAAGCTTATCACTTCCCATTTCAAAAAGTTTGATACGCTTTTTCTTTGCAAAGACCTCTTGTGCTTCAGGAGTTATACGCCCTGCGATCACAACTTCAAGAAAAATCTCATTCATCTTCTCAGCCAGCTCACGTGTTACTACACCATTCACTGCAACAACACCGCCAAAAGCAGAAACAGGATCACATTTAAGTGCTTCCACGTAAGCATCTAGCAAGTTATCACGAATAGCAAATCCACAAGGATTTCCATGCTTTGAGATACACACAGCGTTGTCACCACCAAAGGCAGCTGCAATTTTAACAGCACCGTTTAGATCATTTAAGTTGTTAAAGCTTGCTTCCCCTTTGAGTGTTGTAAAATTATCTGAGAAGTGTTTGTCAAATTCATATAAAGCACCCTTTTGGTGTGGATTTTCACCATAACGTGTATCCATCACCTTCTCACCCACGATAAACTGCTTCTCACCAAAACCTTCGTTAAATCGCTCATTCATATAGTTGGCTATCATTGAGTCATATGCAGCGGTATGCTCATACGCTTTAATCATATAACTGCGACGGAACTCTTTTGTATTTTTTTCATGTTCAATTGCGTCTATAACCTCTGCATAATCTTGTACATTTGTTACTATGATAACCGAGTCAAAGTTCTTCGCAGCTGAACGAACCATGGCAGGTCCGCCGATATCAATATTTTCGATAATGTCATCAAAATCATCTGTACGCTCTATCGTTGCTTTAAAAGGATAAAGGTTCACACACACAAGATCGATCGCCTCAACACCAAGCTCTTGAGCCTGATCCAGATGAGACTGCTTATCTCGGCGATGAAGAATCCCTCCATGTACATAAGGGTTCAAGGTTTTTACACGCCCCTCAAAACACTCAGGAAATTTTGTCACCTCATCTATCTCTATAGCATCTACATCATTTTCACGAAGCAGTTTGTATGTCCCACCTGTTGAGATGATCTCATAACCGTTTTTTACAAGTGATTTACAAAAATCGACTATACCCGTTTTGTCACTAACACTGACTAATGCTCTTTTTTTCATTGAAAGCCTTGATTTAAAATAATTGTGCGATTTTATCTAAATTGAGTTTAGAAGATGGTAAACTTAAAACAATGCTAAATATATACAGATCAGCTCTCACTTTACAAGGCAGACAGTGTGCAGGAAATAATGGACTTTTTATCTTTTAAAACGATGATCTCGCAAGAGCTTCTCTTTATCTTTTACTATATGGGCGCTCTTTTTGTGCCTCTGTTTATCTACAAATATACAAAGTATTTTTACAAGCCTGTGCAACAGAGCATGCCAAAAATATTTATGCTCTTTATCATTTTATTTGTTTTTATGGAACTTTTATGGAGAATGCTCTTTGAATTTCTCATAGCATTTTTACAAATTCGTGATGCGTTGGTGGTGGTATAATGTATAAACTCAATTTTTTTGTGCCAATTGATTATAAAGAAAAAGTAAAACACTCCCTCTTTGAGATAGGTGTCGGTAAATATAAAAATTATGATTGCTGCTCTTTTGAGAGTTTGGGAACCGGACAGTTCAGAGCTATTCATGATGCCAAACCTTTTCTTGGTAAAATGGATGAGATTGAAGTAGTGCAAGAGTACAAGGTAGAGATGATCTGTAATGATGAGCTTATACAAAAAGCTGTAAATGTTTTAAAACAAAACCACCCCTATGAAGAGGTAGCGTATGAGGTCTTTAAACTTGAAGCGTTTTAAAGGTCTCTCTCTATAACACGTTTAAAGGTGTTATAGTAGTTCTCATGAAGCGTCTGTAAACTCATTGCAACATCGTTTATCTTGATGCTCTCTCCTCCAACTGTTCCGATCTTCTCACATTGTAAAGTACCAAGCGTAGCTTCAAAAGCTTCACAGTTTTGCGGTTTCACTTCTATAATGGCACGACTCATAGACTCGGCAAAGATATCACGTTTATCTCTAACGCTCATACGTACATCACAGCCCAGCCCGCTTGTTGCAGCCATCTTTGCCAACGCTATAGCCACACCACCGCTTGAAGCATCTTTAGCACACTCTAAAAGGTTCTTCTTATTGCCTTCAATCACAAGATCCCAAAGAGCAAGCTCCTTCCTGTAATCAATCTCCGGAAGTTTTCCCGCAACTACACCACATATCTCTTTCATATATAAAGAACCGCCAAACTCACTTTTGCTCTCACCTACAAGATAGAGTACATTGCCCTCTTTTTGAAATGTTGACATTAAAACATTGTTTTGATCATCATTTACACCAACAGTAGCAATAGATGGCGTAGGAAAAACTGAAACACCGTTAGTCTCATTATAGAGTGATACATTTCCACCGATTACCGGTGTAGTAAGTTCTGCACATGCTTCTTTAATACCTTCACATCCTTGTCCAAATTGCCACATAA
>JALUKO010000230.1 GCA_027056525.1 Helicobacteraceae bacterium
CTCAAACTACACAGCATAAACCCTATCAGTGTGGCAGAAAGTATGATGACCTTACAAGATGCTCATATCTATTTTTGTTGTGGGTTTACAAAAATACACAATGAACACAGCAAACTTGTGTTCTCTCAACAAAGTGCACCCTTAGAGGCTTTTAACCCTGATATCAACATGCTTTTTCACTCATTTGCCCCTTTTGTTCACAATATGCAATGCCTGAGTGTCATTCTTACAGGTATAGGTGATGATGGGGTCTCAGGATGCAAAGAGCTTGTCGCCAATGGTGCCCTAGCTCTGACTGAAACTGAGCAAAGTGCCGTCGTTGACGGTATGCCAAGCAGAGCCAGAGAGAGTATTGAAAATATTGAGGTTCTTTCTCTTGAGAGCATCATAAAATCAATCGTGGAGTTTTGTGAGTAATGTTTAGTTTTTTTAAGAAAAAAGAGCACACTGAAGAAAAAGTTATACAAAAAGTTGAACCTCAAGACTATAACAATATTGAAACAATTGCCGAGTATTTTAAAAATGAAACCGGTGTCACATTTGAGAAGCAGATGAGTATACTTAAAAACAAAGTCACTACATTTTGCAAAAAACGGGAGATTCATTCATTTGCTCAACTTCTAGAGATGATACAAAGCAACAATGAGCTTAAACAAGAGCTCATCGATTATCTCACAACCAATGAAACCTTTTTTTATAGAGAATTGAAACAGATACAAGAGCTTGTAGAACTCGTGAAACACTCCTCTTCAAATGTAAAAATTCTTTGTGCACCTTCTGCCACGGGGGAGGAGCCTTACAGCATAGCCATTGCACTTCTAGAAGCTGCAATAGATCCAAGCCGTTTCAGTATAACCGGGATCGATATAAACTCAGAAGCATTGCAAAAAGCACACGAAGCCCGCTACAAAGAACGCAATGTTAGAAACCTCTCAACACAACTACTTGCAAAATACTTCACCCATTCAAACAACAACTATGTTTTACATGATTCCATTAAGTCTCTGGTTACTTTCAAACAGTTTAATATATTTGATGATTCACTTAAAACACTTGGCAAGTTTGACTTTATCTTTTCAAGAAATATGCTTATCTATTTTGATACCAAAACAAAAATAAAAGCAAAAAATATCTTGGAGAGTTTACGCACTGACGACTCTCAAGAGATCTTTTTTGGTCATGCCGACCTTTTTTAAAGGCTATTCCCAGTCCTGAAATTTGGAACTGTTATGCTTGTCTTTTTTGTAGCGTTTTGCATTTTTTGACTTGTCAAGCTGATTGGAGCTGTAAAGCAGATCATTTTTGATATCCTCTATCTCTGTTGATGAATCTTTATATGCTATCATCTTCTGAACAAGCTTTTGAAGATCTTGCAACTCCCCTTTGTACAGAGGGATGCTATCGACTCTATTTAAAAGTTTCAAGGCATTGCCAACTTTTTTACTATACCCTTCACTTGTCAGCTCAGATGTGTTGGCAAGATAGGAGATCATACTCTTGTGAAATCTCTCTAACGCCCTGATATAACGAAGCCTTGATGCATTGTCGATCGCTTTTTTGGATGCTGCCATTTTATACCTATTATTTATTTAATGCTATAATTATACACTAAATACAATTATGGAGTAAAAATTGAAAAAGATTTTTTTGTCCCTGCTTATCCTTGCGTCCTCTCTTTTAGCAACCGTTATCAACGAGTATCCATCTGAAAAACTACTTAACTCCAAAGTACCCGTAGTAGATATACGCACTCCCGGTGAGTGGAGTTCTACAGGACTTTTAAAAGGTGCTATCCCTATTACATTTTTTGATGAAAAAGGTAACTACAATCTCAACTCATTTCTCTCAGAACTCAAGTCTAAAATAGATACAAGTAAACCTTTTGCCCTCATCTGCCACTCCGGATCAAGAACTTCTGTAGTATCTGAGTATCTCTCAAAAGAGCTCGGTTATGATGTGATCAACCTTACAGGCGGCATGATGTACGTGGAAGCAAAGCACCTGCCTATAATCCCCTATAAGTAATGCCCACATTTGTAAAATTTCTCTTTTATTTTACTCTGAGAGTGCTCATAACCTTTAGCGTTTTGGGCTTTTTGATCTTTATTCTCTGGGGAGCGCTCTACCTTATGCTTTACTAAAGAAGTGATTTGATGACATTGCTGACACCCTGATGCAGGTTGTATGTAGCAATGGGGAAGTCTAAAGACTCTTTTTCAAGTACAACACTGTTTTTAGCCAAATATTCTCCAAGAAGTTGCAACTCTATCTCTTCATATTTTTGACACGCTTCATCACTCAAGTGTGTTCGTTGCAGTACTCCAAGTTCATTGGAGTTATAAAGAGTAAAAAAAAGTGCTTTAAGACTTACAAAATCATTCCATCTGAAAAACAACTCCGGGGTCAACTCCTGCTCATACTCGCCCTCAGGGTTAAAAAGCAGATCCTTATCTCTTAGGGGGATCAAAACACTCAGTATAGCCGATGAGAACGGTACAACCTTATCTGTCCAAAAAGGAGACTCGTTTCTGCTTTGCAACTCTTTGTCTAACACCGCTACTATCTCTGCAAGTGACGCTTTTTTAAATAGTTCATAACTTTCTTGTTTCATAGATACTCTTTCATATTTGTATTTGCATAATCATACCTTTTTAGTATAATTGCATTTTTAAATGGGAGAGATATTTTGAAAATCAATAAAAGTTTAATCACCAACCTTACAGCTTTACTTCTGATACTTATATCACTCATCATAGAGGTCAAATACGCAGGCGTTTTTTTATATGCCGGATTGTTTGCTCTCTCTGGAGCACTCACCAACCAACTTGCCATCCATATGCTCTTTGAGAAGGTACCTTTTCTTTATGGTTCGGGTGTCATTCCGGCGAGATTTGAGGCTTTCAAAGAGTCCATAAAAAAACTGATGATGGAACAGTTCTTCACAAAACAACAACTACAAAACTTCTTTACCAAAGAGGAAAAGAAACTTGATTTAACGCCTATCATAGAAGCAACCGACTTCTCACCTGCGTATGATGCACTGAGTAAAACTGTTATGGAGTCCTCTTTTGGTGGTATGCTTGGTATGTTTGGAGGAGAAAGTGCATTGGAAGGTTTAAGAGAGCCTTTTTCACTCAAGATGAAAGCAGCAGTTATCAAGATAGTAAGCTCTGAGGCATTTAACGATACACTTCAAGCACATCTCACAGACTCGTCATTAAGCGATGATCTCATACACTCTGTAGAGAGCATTATAGATGACAGGCTCCAGGAGCTTACACCACAAATGGTAAAAGAGATCGTTCAAAAACTCATCAAAGAACATCTAGACTGGCTGGTTGTATGGGGCGGTGTCTTTGGTGGAGTTATTGGGTTAGTGAGTTCATTTGTGCTATAAAACTTCTAAGACCTACCAAGCAGATCGATGGGTCGTGAAAAATAATATCCTTGAAACTCATCAACACCATATTGTTTGAGCAGTTCAAAAACCTCTTTGTTCTCAACATACTCGGCAACTGTTATGATATCGAGATCTTTTGCAAATTTGACTATGCTTTTTACAAGTATCTTAGACTCCTCATCCCTTAAAATATCGCGTATCAAAGAAGCATCGATTTTAAGATAATCCGGTTTGAGCTTGAGGATATGGGAGTAGTTGGAATAGCCGCTTCCAAAGTCATCAATAGCTATGAGCACACCTATTTTTCTGAGTTTTTCTATTACATTACTTACCTTGTTGATATCACCGAGATTTTCTTGTTCAAGTATCTCTATAACCACTCTGTTTGGCGAGTCAAACTTTTGTATACATTCAACAATCGTATCCATGATACCTTGGTTAAAAAGATCACTTGGATAAAGATTTATAGATATCTTTTCATCTCGGCTGACAAAAAATAAAAGACTCTGACGAATAACTCTTACAGCTATCTCACCATACAAGCCATTTCGTTTTGATATTTCTAAAAAAGAATCGGGGTAGAGTATGCTTCTTTTACCGTTGTTATACTCCAAAATCCGCACAAGAGCTTCATGCTTGATAAACTTCCCGTTTATGTCGGTAATGGGCTGAAAAAAAGGTATAACATTGTAACACTCCAGAGCATCTTTAATGACACGTTTTGTATGCAAAATATTTTCAGACCTCTCTTTCGTGTCCACTTTTTTAGAATATTTTAAATACGGAACAGATCTTTCTTTTGCTTTTTTAAGAGCCATTTGTGCCTCTTCAAGAGCAAAGGAGTGATCATACGTCCACCCGCAGTGGATATCGATTTTTATAATTTCATTGAGATTTTCAAGTTTGATCTCGAGTCCTGAAACCTCTTTATGTAAGCTGTCAAGGAGCTGTAAACACTTTGTATCATCATAACTATTACTATGCTTTAACATAACAAACTCATCTGATGATATGCGAAAAGCTTTAAAACCGTGTTTAGAAGCAAATTTTGCATAGAACTTGGAGAACTCTACTAAAACCTTGTTGCCAATCTCCACACCATAAAGCTCATTTATAATACTAAAATCTTTTATATCACTTAAGATCAAAATTGATTTTTTGTTTGTTAAGAGTGTATCATTGAGTGCGAGACGATTTTGCAGTTTTGTTAGCTGATCTACATACAACTGCTCTGTAAAATACTCCAAAACCCGAGCAAAACCTTTATGGAGCACATACCCTATGATAAATGACATCACCACCATTAAAAAAAGTAAACGGTGCATCAAAATCTTTTTTTGCTCTATAATATCCGCAGTATCAAAACCAACGACCAAATAACCCAAGACTTCCGAACGATGGTTTGTCAAGGGAATATCCATATTTACCTTAATCACATTGTTTGGATTAAAAGGATCTATACCTGCTTTTTTACTCTCTAAGAAAAAATCTTTTAGCTTCTCATTTCCCTCTAAAAGTACATAGTTCGTTGTAATGGGAATCATATTAGGGTGAAGCATTATCTGAAGCAGTGCTTTGTTAATTGCTACACCCACTTCCAAATCAAAAACCTTATGAAGATTTTTCATAAAATGCATCGGATCAAGACCGATCTCGACATTACCGACATAGATCCCTTTATAGAAAAAAGGTTGCGTAATTCTGTAAGTCATTCCAAATTTTCCGACCTCAAAACCGTTGAGTGATTTTTTCATCCTGCTTGTGTCTATGAGAAGTTTACGTTGTTCATTTATGGTATCACCATGAAACGTTGGCTTATGGGCTCTATAGAGTGTGACCCCGTCACTGGTACGAAATGTAAAAATTTTAATATCTTGGTGGGTACGCTTTAGAGTCTCAAAATAAGGAGCGATAAGTACAGCCAGCTGTTCTCGATCTTTTTGATATAAGGCTTCTGAAATATCTTCAACTAAGGTAAGTTTTTCGAGTTCGAGTTGTAGTTTTTGTCTTTCATGTTCAACATTGATTCCAAAGAGCTTTCTAACACTTTCATAACGCTCTTTATACTGTTCATTAACAGATATGTTAAACTGATATTCTAAAAAAAGATATGCAATTATCAATGAGATGGATAACACAACAGTGATAAGAAGCAAAGTATTTCTTTTGGTTTTATCAAGTAAAATCATATATATCCATTGCGTTAGTTTACTTTGTCATATTTTAGCAAAATAAACTAAAGTAAATATTTATGTTTATTTAAAGATTATTTTTGTAGCTTTATGCTCTTTTTTTACAGGTTCGTTTGTCTCTCTAAAATCTAATTCCATCTTCACCATTTTAAGTTTATCATCGAGTGGAAATGCACGCACCGCTTCATCAATTTTGCTCAGAGCTTTTTGCAAATCCAATCTCTCAGCATTGACATCAAGTTTTAAAAAGATTGTGTGCAGTATTGTAAGCGGATCTCCAAGAACAACACCATACCATCTGTTTTTATAGAAAAGTTGCAGCATCACACCATCACCCCGTGTGTAATTATCAAAATTTATATAGTATGTATCAGAACTGTTTTTAGCTTTTTCACTCCATTCCGTTATAGTATAGTTGGTTTGTTTGAGCCCTAAGCTAACCAATCTAAAGTTAAGGTGCCGGTGATTAAATGCCACCTCTTTGCCAACTACATGCAACTCATCGTTACCCCTTTGAATATGGGCTATTGTATTGAAAGTTGAAAAGTCCACTTCACCACTGCTAAGCGGTGTCATTTTTACTTTTTTCTCACCACTCACTATATAAAAGTCGGCAAATACAGAAGCACTCAGTATCATCAGCGCAAGTAAAAACCTCAACATCACTCCACCTCAATGATCAAATCGGCGATCTCGATGGTGTCTCCAGAGTATATTTTGGCACGTTTACGCAACTCTACTTCTGCATTTCTTTTAACATAGCCCTCAGCAACCAACATTTTAGCCTGAGCACCACTGTCCACCAGATCCAGCACTTTAAGAAGTTTAAACAACTCTATATATTCATCTTGTAGTTCATATTTCATCTGCCAACCTTTCTCAATTATAAGTCTAATCATATCAAAAAATAAACACACAACTCCTAACTAACTCCAAAGCCTAAGCATATTTTGATAAAATTAGATTTACAATTTAGTGTATTGTCGTACTATACAATTAAAATAAAATGGAAATCATAATGCCAGATAATAATATACACTTTAAAGAAATTTTATATGAAGCACTTTTATACAGTTTTGGTAAAACACTTGCCAAATATGATGTATTTTCTCAAAATAAAATCATAGAAGATGTCGGTCGTGAGATCATACTCTACCTAAAAGAGTTTGGCTTTGATTTCAATATACAAAATAATGAGTCCGATATTATGGCCATCTATGAGATGTTCATAAAAAACGGTTTTGCCAAAAATGCAGAAGTTGTCTCAACACCAAAAGGTGACAAAGTGATCTGGAAGGGTCTCTATGGCGCCAGAGCATACGAGCGACTTGCAAATGTCACAGAAAACCCCTTTATTTCATGTCCTCTCAATGCCTGTTTACTTTATGAAGCAAGAAAATATAACAAGTACTTAAAGCTCATAGAGATGAAATTTGACATAGACAACGATATAGCTGAGACCATCGAGGTTTTAGAGTCAGGTTACCCTCAAGCTTCTGAAGAGTTTTCTACTCAAACACTTGAAAGTGCACAACTTATAGATATAGCAGATAAAAAAGAACTCGCACTCAAAGAAGCGAACAAAAAGATCTTAAAACTTGCAAATACAGACCATTTAACCGGTATCATGAACAGAAGAGCTGTGTTTGAGATCACTCAGCAGTTGTGTCAGGAAAGTACAAACAATGCGATCTTCATGCTTGATATCGATAACTTTAAATCTATTAACGATACTTACGGTCATAACATAGGTGATGAAGTCATACAGCACATAGTAAAAAAATGTTCTCAAAACTTACGGGAAAAAGATATTTTTGCACGACTCGGAGGGGAGGAATTTACTATCGTTTTACGAGATATCACCCTTGAAAAATCTTTGGAAGTTGCCCAAAGAATTATAGACGATATTGCAGAAGAACCCATTGGTAAACACCAAATAACCACTACTATGAGTATAGGAATCATCCACAATCATCCTAAAAAATATGATTCTTTCTCTCAAGCACTCAATGATGCCGACAAAGCGCTCTACAAAGCAAAACACAGCGGAAAAAACCAATACCGACTTTTCGATGAATAGACTCAACAAACACTCAAAGTGATTTTTAAAAAGAAAATCGTTATAATCTCGCATTATGGAGATAAATGTAAATTCCAATACTCTCGGTTTCAACTCCACACCTGATTCCAAAAAGCCTGTTACTTCCAGTAAGTTCACTGCAGATGAGCAACGCATGATTCGAGATCTCCAAGCGATAGACACAGAAGTAAGGGCTCATGAGTCTGCTCACAAGGCAGGTGGAGCTTCCACAGGCGCTGCAACTTTCACCTACCAACAGGGGCCTGATGGCAGAATGTATGCTATTGGAGGTGAGGTCAGTGTCTCTATGAAAGGCGGCTCCACTCCTGAAGAGACCATTGCAAATGCCCAGGCTGTTATTGCCGCGGCTATGGCACCGGCAAACCCAAGTCCTCAAGACTACTCTGTAGCTTCTAGTGCCAAAATGATGGTCTCAAAAGCACAACAACAAAAAGCAAAAGAGCTCCAAGAAGAGCTTCTAGGAAAAGAGACCTACAAAAAAGAATCTGAGAAGGACCCTAACGATATCACAAACAAAGAGGATGAGAGCATCAAAGGGACAGGTGGACTTGATATTCCTGCCTAAGCAATAATATTTCGAGACTCTCTTGCAATATAAAGTTCTTCATCTGTTTGCACGACTAAAAGCTTTACACTGCTCTCTTGTGTCGATATGACAACAGCACTTTTTGCATTGCGCTCTTTGTCCAGCTCTACGCCAAAAGGGAAATCTTCAAGTATTTTTTGGCGTATATATGCAGAGTTCTCCCCTATCCCGCCGGTAAATACTATGGCATCCACTCTTCCAAGAAGAGCCATATAAGCGCCTATGTATTTTTTGATACGTCTGCACATTATGTTGATGGCAAGTTTTGCTTTCTCATCATTACGCTCAAGGATGCTGCGAAGATCATTCTCCCCGCATAAACCAAAAAGCCCGGAGTTTTTATTGAGTAGTGTATCAACCTCATCAACATCCATATTGAGCTCTCTTTGCAAATACAAAACGATCGCCGGATCGATATCTCCACATCTGCTTCCCATCACAAGACCTTCTAAAGGGGTAAAACCCATGGAGGTATCTATGCTCACACCATCTTTGACAGCACAGGCACTCGCTCCGTTAC
>JALUKO010000231.1 GCA_027056525.1 Helicobacteraceae bacterium
TAATCAAAGCAACACGTTTTAAAAATAACAAAGCATCTTCGTTGTCTATTGTTGCACTTCCAGCTTTAAACAGAAGTGCTGCCGGAAGTTCTATAACAAAACCCTCTTGTGCCTCTTCAAGAGAAATACTAGGTCCATGCCCCTTTTCCATCATCTCATTGGCATCTATGATGGCTTGAGTTACTTTATTGACCATCTCAGAAGTTTCATCTTGAGATTCTATGGGAGTAGATTCCTGAATTCTTTGTTTGGATATTTCAGTTTTTGTACCACCTTCTAACACACTCATGGCACCGGAGAGTGAGCCTATAGCTTCTGAGACTTTTTTGGCATCCATGCTCGACATAGACAAAAGTAAAACAAAAAAACATAAAAGAAGAGACATCAAGTCCCCAAATGCTGCCAACCATGCAGGTAAACACTCTTCACATTCAGGACATTTTTGCTTAGCCATCAATCGTTTCCATTAGTCAAACTGACTTACACGATCTGCCGGAGGTAGATAACTCAGAAGCTTAGCTTCCAGAACCCTCGGTGCATCTCCTGATTGAATCGACATGATTCCTGAGAGAATCATCTCTTTAACCTGCGTTTCTTCATTGTTTCTAATAGTTAAAATATTATAAATCGGTGTTCCAAAAATATTACCGATCATCGCACCATACATCGTAGTAAGCAAAGCAACTGCCATAGAAGGTCCAATTGCTGAGGGATCAGCCATATTTAAAAGCATCGCAACAAGACCGATAAGTGTACCGATCATCCCCATAGCTCCTGCCAAACCTGCCCAGTTGTTAAATATGGAACCATTCACTGCATGGCGTGTACTTGTTTGCTCCATCTCGATCTCTAGAAGTTCCCGTATTGTATCTGGTTCACTTCCGTCTATTGCCATTGAAAGACCTTTTTTCAAAAACTCATTTGGTTCTGAGTTCACTTCACTCTCTAAGGCTAAGATACCATCTTTTCTTGCTTTTGTCGCAAATTCAACAAGCTTCTTTATAAGTTCATTCAAGTCTTCTTCAGGGGGCTTAATGGCAATCATAAATATTTTTACAAACAGCTTCATCTGAGAAGGCTTGTAAGAGACCATCAATGCACCGATACTACCACCAAAAACGATTAAAACAGACGGAATATCAATGTATGCACCAATACCAACACCCATTGCCATAGCACCGAGTAAAAGTGCCATAATCAAAACTATACCAATGACCGTACCTAAATCCATCCGCAGACCTTACAAATATTTTAGGCTTATGATACCACAAAAAATATTATGTAAAACATTAAAGCATATGTTTTAGTCTATTTTATTTCATAAATATATAAAAAAGAGTACAATTACGTCACAAAATCTTTTATAACGGACGCTACCTCAATGCTTGAATATATTTACAAATCTCCTAAAAAAAGTGCTTATACCATCATACTACTCTTAGCAGTTCTAAGCACTGTATATAACGCTTTTTTACCTTTACACGGAGATGAAGCATATTATTGGATGTGGAGCCATAACTTACAATTCGGTTATTATGATCATCCACCTATGATAGCTTATTTGATCTATATAACAAACTTTATTTCAGAATCAGAATGGGGTGTACGACTTGTCAATGTATTTTGCTTGAGTATCTCCGCACTCTATCTTTTTAGGCTCGCTTGTGAAATGTTTAACGAAAAAATCGCCATAAATGCTTTGTTGATTTTCTCAAGCATCCCTTTAGTTCATGCAGGATATATACTAACAACGCCTGATTCTCCACTTATACTGTTTTGGTCACTTAGTTTGTATTACTCATATAAGGCTATCTTTTTTGGTAAAACAAAAGACTACTTTTTAACAGGATTGATGTTGGGATTTATGATGCTTAGCAAGTACACTGCTATACTTTTTGTATGTATGCTCTTGATCTTCATAGTACTTAAAAGACGTAACATATTAACTAATATCAACTTCTATTTGGCAGTATTTGTTGCTTCCGTAGTAGTCTCGCCTATGCTGTGGTGGAACTATCAAAATGACTGGATAAGTTTTTCGTTTCAACTCGAGCATGGATCAACGAAAACATTTGCATTGTACCCTAATCTGTTCTTTGAGTTTTTCGCCGGACAGTTTGGAATATTCACTCCTGTGTTTACAGGAGTCTTGTTTTATTTTTTACTAAAGGATAAACTCTACTTTAAAGAGAACAAACTTTTTTTTCTAGCATTAAGTGTTGTTGTGGTGCTTCTGTTTTTCTTCTATAAAAGTTTATTTACACGAATGGAGTTGAACTACACTGCTCCGGCATATATAGGCGGTGCACTGCTTTCAGCCTATATTTTTGAGCGTTACAATATGAAAAAAACTTTTAAAACAGGACTTTTCATAGCTATAACACTCACACTTATAGCACGATTTGCTTTTTTGTTTTACCTTGAGGTTGTCCAAGACAGAATGTATGGAAACAAAGAAGCGGTACAACTTTTGCAAACATATGCAAAAAAGGGGGATCATTTTTATGGTGATCACCTCACGATAGCTGCATACTTGAACTACTATCTTAAGTCACATCCAAAAACCGACATAGCTCTTCCAACAAGATTTTCCCAATACGATATGTGGAGAAAAGAAGACTTCTTACAAAATGGCTTGGTACTGACAAGGGATCCCGAAGAAAAACGACTGCAAAAACTCTATGAAAATGTAAAGCTTCTTAACACGCTAAAAGTAAAAAAAGGTCTCCACGGTGAAAAAACTCTT
>JALUKO010000232.1 GCA_027056525.1 Helicobacteraceae bacterium
ATTCATCGCTTTTTGACGGGCATTTTCAATGGCTTTTTTAGAAATTTCAGCCACATCTTGATCCAATTCATAATCCATATATTTATAGAACTGTTGCACTCCGGGTTGTTTTAATAATAGAAATTTTTCAAATATTAATTATTTTCTCTAACCTTTCGATTGAAGATTTTTTCCCACTTGCTATGAAGCTATCCCCTTCAGTAAATTTATAATTTGCAGACGGGAAAGGTATATTTTCTTCAGGAGGCTTTTTCTTTATGAGCAGAACTTCTATTCCATATTTATTTCTTAGCTTAAGTTCTGCGATGGTTTTCCCTATAAAATGTGGAGGAGCCGGAAATTCGGTTATTACATATCCTCTATCAATTTCTATTTTTCCTGTTTCCGGAGTAAATTTTAATTTGGAAAGAATTCTATTTGTTACCTCTCTTTTTTTAATTTCATTGTTGTACACCTTAATCAAATTCCTTCTCAATACTACTCCCTTTATTTTTCCCTCTTTATCAATAACCGGAAGCTCATCTTCTTCTGTTGAACCAAAGATATCCATAACTTTCTCAAGGTTGTCATTTTCTGAAACCGTTTTTAAAGGGTAGGCTATATCCTCCGCTACAATCAAGTTGCTGAGAGTTTCCTGTTCCAATAAGATATCCTTCAGCTGATTTAAAGAAAAACTTCCAATATATCTTCCGTCGCTATCAACAACATGAAAAAACTGTCCTCCTTTTTTAAAAACAATATCCATTATCTTTGTAAGTGAAGTGCCCTTATAAATTTTAATATAATCTTTTGATATTATTGTTTCAACATTAATCGAACTCAGTAAATTCACATCATGTCCGTCTTTTAATATTATTCCCTTTAGTTTAAGACCCAAAGTGTAAATAGAGTAATCAAAGATAGAAGAGGAAATTGTTGAACTTATTATGGTAGCAAACATAAGGGGGAGTATTATATTGTAGTCTTTTGTCAGTTCAAAAATTAAGAGAATAGCTGTTATCGGTGCATGGGTTGCCGCAGCTATTCCTGCACCCATTCCGGCTATTGCGTAAACTCCCGGATAAACAACTATGTTCGGGAAAAGCAAATGAGAAAGTTTCCCTGTCAAAAGTCCCGCCATAGCTCCTATGTACATTGAAGGAACAAAAACTCCTCCTACTCCTCCCGAACCTATTGTTACAGAAGTTGCAAATATTTTTAATAATATGATTATTATGAGAAGCTCAAATCCTATTTTATTATTTAGACTTAATCCTATGGAATCAAAGCCCTGGCCAAAAATATTTGGAATAAAAAATCCACTTAACCCGACTATGAGTCCGCCAATAGCAGGTTTTAAGAATTCCGGAGTTTTCAGATTTTGCCACCATTTTTCTGTTGCATAGAGAGTTTTGATAAAAAGTACACCCAGTATACCTGTGAAAATACCAAGTATAAAGTAGTTTAGAAGTTCAACAGGATTATTAAATTGATAGAGTGGCAATACAAACTCTGAAAAATCACCCTCAATAAAGTGGCTTGTTGTTACCCCCATAACGGAGGCTACAATTATGGGCATAAAGCCTGATATTCCAAAATCTCCCAGTATAATTTCAACTGAGAACATTGCACCTGCCATCGGAGCGTTAAAAGCAGCGGCAAGTCCGGCTACAACCAAGTATGTTAAAGCTTATGAAAAGAAATACGGCAAAGAACCTGATTCTTTGGGTGCTTTAGGTTATGATGCTTACGGAATACTTTTGGATGCAATTCAAAGAGCTGGTTCAACGGATCCTCAGAAGATAAGAGACGCTCTTGCCACAACAAAGAATTTCATGGGTGTTACAGGATATATAACAATTAAAAACGGAAACGCTGTGAAATCAGCCGTTATAAAAGAAGTTAAAAACGGTCAGTGGTCTTTTGTAACCGTTGTAAATCCTTAAAACAAGGGGACAGATTAGTATCTATACACTGAAATCCCCGGAAAATTTTCCGGGGATTTTTATTAAAAGAGGAGGATTTTATGAGGCCGGAAGAACTTTTTCAGTATTTGATGAACGGTGTCTCTTTGGGCAGTCTCTACGCTTTGGTAGCTATAGGATACACTATGGTCTACGGTATATTACGTTTGATAAACTTTGCTCACGGAGATATATTTATGTGGGGGACATATATAGCATTTTATATGATAATGCTCTTTTCCATGCCTTGGTGGATATCTTTCCCGCTTGCAATATTAGCTACAGCCCTTTTAGGGTATTCAATAGACAGAATCGCTTACAAACCTCTAAGAAATGCTCCAAGAATTTCAGCGTTGATAACGGCAATAGGAGTTTCAATATTCTTGGAAAGTTTGGGTGTAGTCATATTCGGTGGAAGGCCAAAGGCTTTTTCAGCTTTCACCTTGCACTATCCGATGGAATTTTATAAAATGGTTATTATAGGTGGAGTCAGAATACAGGTTCTTACCTTTATAATAGTTGGTGTTACGGCCGTATTACTATTCTTCTTAGTATGGCTAATATACAAAACGAAAGTTGGAATGGCAATGAGGGCTTTATCAAAAGATATTCCAACTACAACGTTAATGGGTATAAACGCTGATAGGATCATAGGCTTAACCTTTGCTTTGGGTTCGGCTTTGGCGGCTTCGGCCGGTATAATGTGGGCTATGAAATTTCCTCAGATCCAACCTTATATGGGTATAATTCCTGGTTTAAAAGCTTTCATAGCCGCTGTTTTTGGAGGAATAGGAAACAT
>JALUKO010000233.1 GCA_027056525.1 Helicobacteraceae bacterium
TCCATGTGAAGTGGCAATTTGATGTGCAATATCCAAATAACCATTAAACATGCTTCCCGCATATTTTCCGACTATCTGCTCATTTTTGGCTTTTCCGGCCAGTAATGGCAAGATAGTTCCCCCGTAATTGGTTCTAAGTTCTTCAAAGTGCTCCCAGGAATCAGCATACACAAGAGCCATTATAAAAGCTTGCACAGGGGATGCAACAGGACTCAGAACTTGCTTCTTATTAAAATATTTATATAAAGAGGTATCGTTTGCCATGAGATCCACTTCTTGATCCATTTCACTAAAAACCAATACTATGGTTGGTTCCTTAAAATTTGACAAAAGTTCTTTTTCATATTCAAACATACTTACGCCGTTAGGTAACTCTCTTAACATAACAAGTCTAAGTGCAATACCTGTTTTATTATAAAGTTCAGAACCTAGTGTTTCTACTTCTTTTGTAAACTCTTTACGATGAACTATCTCATCTTTATATAAATATTCTGCTACTAGTGTTGTATGAAAGAATAATGTGAAGATGAGGGCCGCAAGCCCTCTTGAAATTTTCAATGAAATTTCCTAACCAATATAAAGGTGATTTGGTGTTACAACCGCATAAAGTGTGTAAGCTGCCATAATAACTAAGCCCCATGAAATAATTTTTTCCATCTCTTACCCCTTTACTTCACATCAACGAGATGCTTAGCGTTATCAGTACTAATCATCTTAATTGATTGTTCATCTTTTATATCGTAATAGTTTGCAGCATTTGCATTTTGCACACCTAAAGCACCTATCGTTAAAAAAACAAGTATAGTTAGCAACAATACTGTTGCTATCAACATGCCCGTTACACCATCGAGAGCAAAAACACTTCTATTTTCATTCATGTTCGTCCCCTTATTTACTTAAGTCAGCAATATATGCGCCAACTGCTTCTTTTTGCTTAGCATTGAGTCTATCAAAGCTAGGCATTTGACCCATCACACCTTTTTTACCATGATTTAAGACATTGGTAACAAGTTCAGGTGTAAAGTTAACAAGATTTGGTGCAACAAAGTCCATACCTTTTCCATCAGCTCCGTGACACGCAGCACAAGTTCCAGCAAATACATCAGCACCCGCTCCACTCATACCATTTGCAACATATGCAGCTACAGCATCTATTTCTGCATCAGTAATCAGTGCACCTGTATTACTGTTAAACAGACCATTACGATCCGGCATTGGCATCTCAGTACCAAGAAGTTGATTGTTAGAACCGTTTTCTACAACATATTTAACAACTTTTGCTTCAAGTCTTTGATTTAAGTTTGCTGATTTACCATCAATACCATCAGCATTGATACCGTGACAAACTTTACACTCTGCCAAAAATACAGACTCACCCATCTCAATTAATCTGTCACCGGTAATAGATGCGTACTCAGCCTCAAATTTTTCATCATGTGCTGCAACATCTTCATTATACTCACCGATTTGTGAATATGCATTTACAGGATAACCAACTGTAAAATACCACATTCCCCAAACTATAGTTAATAAAAACATAATTGCCCAGCCTTTAGGCACCTCATTTAAATATTCACCAATACCATCCCATTGCTCATCTGCCAATTTACCATCAGCAGTATCAGTTTGCATTTGACGAACATACTTGATAACTACAAAAACTGTAATTATTACAAGTGCAACTGCACCTGCAACAGCAAGCATATTGACGATATCACCATTTAGACCACCCTCTGAACCAGCTACTGACATGTACGTAAACAGTAGCATCAAAGCGGTAATGATAATTCCCCAAAGATAAAGCTTATTCATATATCTCTCCTATTTCTCTTTATCATCAGATATAGTAGACACCGGAGTATCTTCTATATCATCTTTTAGCGCTATATTGCTATAGTTTTCATAATCATGGCCACCCTCTTTTTTATCGGTACTGTATAGATGATAAATATAACTATAAAGTACAAATACTAAAAAAGCTGTAAGACCGAAGTAACCATAAGCTTGAATTTCAGCAATATCCACTTCCAATCCCTACTATTTTAGACTGTTCATATATGCAATTAAAGCTACGATCTCGGGAATTTCCCCACGTGCTACTGCATCTTTAACATCTTGATCTTTCATATCTGCTGCAATTACTTTTGCTTCAGCCAAAGCTAAAGCATTTGCTTCTGCAACACTGTTACCCATTTTAACAGTTTTAGTTGACCCATCTTTCATAGGAACCGGTTTGTTATAAGGAACAGAAAAGAATTGTGCAACTGTTAATTGCTCCGCATATGCAGTATCTACATCTGCTTTATTTGTAAACAACCACGGATAACCCGGCATAATTGAACCAGGAACAACCGCAGATGGATTCTTCATATGATTTTCATGCCAGTCGGTAGTTCTATAGTTACCTACACGCATTAAATCCGGACCAGTTCTTTTTGAACCCCAAAGAAATGGACGGTCGTATGCATACTCACCACTTAAAGAGTAGTGACCATAACGATCAGTCTCTGATTTAAATGGACGAATTAACTGTGAATGACAAGCATTACAGCTATTTTTAATATAAACGTGACGACCCGCTAATTCTAAAGTAGAGTATGGAGTGGTACCGATTACAGGACGTGATGCCTGAGCAAAGTTTGGAAGAATTTCAATCAAACCAGCAAAAGCAATAACAACAAACACACCTACCGCAAAAAAGAACGGATGTTTTTCTAACCAATGAAACATAATTTAATCCTTTCTATTAAGCGCCCATAGGCGAAGCATTTTGTAGTTCACTCTCTTCTACTTTACGACCGGCAGTCATAGTTTTGTAGATATTATAAGCAAACATTAAGAAACCAATTAGGTATAACAATCCACCAATACCACGAATAGTATAGTAAGGGTGTAAAACAGTAACAGTATCAATGAATGAGTAAGCTAAGTTACCAAATTCATCGTGAGCACGCCACATCATACCTTGTGTGATACCTGCAATCCACATGGAAGTGAAATAAAGTACAACACCTAAAGTCTGAATCCAGAATTGTGTAGCCATTAAACTCTTTGAATAGATCTCACGTTTAAACACACGTGGAGCCATATGGTAAAGTGCAGCCATAATCATAAAGCCAACCCAACCAAGTACACCATCATGTACGTGACCAACGATCCAGTCAGTGAAGTGTGCGATAGCATTAACAGATTTAATTGCTTGAATAGGACCCTCTAAAGTTGAGAACATATAGAAAGTTGAACCAAGAACCATAAACTTAATCAATGGAGAAGCTGCAACTTGTTGCCACTCACCCTTCATTGTAAGAAGCATATTGATCGCTGAACCCCATGATGGAAGAATTAGAACTACTGAGAAAATTGAACCCATAGTCTGCATCCAGTCAGGAACAGTTGAAAATAATAAGTGGTGACCACCAGCCCAAAGGTAAACAAACATCAATCCCCAGAAAGAAAGTAATGATAATTTATATGAGTAGATGGCTTGACCGGACTCTTTTGGTAAAAAGTAATAAATCATTGCAACAATTGGAACCGTAAAACCAAATGCAACCGCATTGTGACCATACCACCACTGAACAAGTGCATCATTTGTACCAGCATACATCGACACAGAATGGTACCATGCACCAATTCCACTCTCACCGGCAGGACTAGCAGCTAGCATAGTAGGTATTTCCATATTGTTAAACAGGTAAAGCATCGCTACACCAAGAAATGTCGCAATATAATACCAAACAGAGATATAAAGTGCTTTCTCACGGCGAATACCTATAAGACCGAATATACTCATACCAAACAGTACCCAAACTATTACAATAGCGATATCAATCGGCCATTCAAATTCAGCATACTCTTTTGAAGTAGTAACACCAGCTAATAATGATACAACAACTGCTGCAACACCAATAACATATAATACAAAGTGTAACTTACCAATAAACATCAAAAAGCCTGATTCTGCCATTGACACTTTTAGTACACGTTGACCAACATAATACCAAGTAGCAAAAATACCACTTAATGTAAAACCAAATATTACTGCATCCGTATGCAGTGGACGAAGACGACTGAAGTTAGTGAATTCAGCTAAACCTGATCCTAGAAATGTATTAACACTAGGAAAAGCAAGTTGAAATGCTAAAATCACACCGACGAGCATGCCAACAATACCTAATACGATTGTTGTGAACATGAACATCTTTGCAACTGTATAGTCGTACTCTAATGGACGATTCTCCATATATAGCCTCCTTAAAGATTCAAAGCAATTATGTCTAATTAATTTTCTTTTAATTAATTAAACTAATTAACATTGCTATGATATCAGTAGAAATGTTTAAGTAATCTTAATTAGTGACCAATCTGTGACAAATTTTACAATTTATTATCTTTTTGTTTACTTTTTGAAAAATGATGTAAAATTGAATATTTTTCATGAGGTGTTTAAATGATTTTTATAAGTTTTTTTTATTTATGCAGGAGTGCCCTTAAAGCACTCTCTTTTTAGCGTTTTATGAGGGAAAGAAATTCAGAAAAGATATATCTGCTCTCTTTTGGTCCAGGAGAAGATTCTGGGTGATGTTGCACAGAAAATATAGGTGTATCATTATAACGCAAACCCTCAATGGTATTATCAAAAAGATTGATGTGTGTCACTTCTGCGATCTCCGTTATATTATCTGGAACATTATAGTTGTGATTTTGGGCAGTGATCTCCACAAGTCCTGTCTTTTCGTTTTTCACAGGATGATTGCCACCATGATGACCAAATTTGAGTTTAAAGGTGTCATAACCATGTGAGATAGAAAGAAGTTGATGCCCTAAACATATACCAAACATCGGAATTTTTGCATCTATAAGTTTTTTGATCTGCTCTTGCTCTTTTTTAAGAACCAGAGGATCTCCGGGACCGTTAGACAAAAACACTCCATCTATCTCTTTGGTATTATATTTTTCAATGAGATCTTCTGCTTGAAAATCATTTGGAATCACCTCCACGCCGATACCGGCACTTACCATTTCGTTGAGTATATTTCTCTTAACACCAAAATCAATCACAACTATTTTGGCTTCTGCTTCCGGTGCACTATCATAATTAAATTCTCTATATGAGTATGTACTAGAAGTATGCACGTAAGGCTTTTTTGTACTTACCTGCTCTATGTAGTTCACATCCTCAATACGAGGAGAAGTCTCTAAAATCTTTTTAAGTTCTTCAATATCACTTATCTCTGTTGAGGCTACCATCATCATAGCGCCTTCACTTCTAATCATTTTCGTTAAATACCTTGTATCAACGTCGCATATCCCCATTACATTATACTGAAGAAGAAAATTGTGCAGTGAATCTTCCGCTCTAAAATTAGAATATCGTGATTGATAGTTTCTTACAAGCATCCCCTTAGCATGAGCGCTTTTACTTTCCATATCTTGTTCGTTCACACCAACATTTCCAATCTCAGGCATTGTAAAAGTTACAAACTGTCCGGCATAGGATGGATCAGACATAATCTCCTGATAACCACTCATAGATGTGTTAAACACTATCTCTCCGACATTTGTTCCTTCTGCCCCAAAGCTTTTCGCTTCTAAAAATGTTCCATTTTCAAGGTAAAGCCAAACTTTTTTCATTGAAACTGCCATTATTCCATACCCCTTTTACTCAACTCTTCTTTATATAATTTTTCATATAAGATATCAAACTCATCTGTTCCCGGAATAAAATTTCTCTTATATGAGCGAATTTTATTCATAACAGCATCTTGTATCTCTGATGAATCTGCAATAAATGATGTGATAGCGTTGTATATAATATTTTTAATACGATTTTCCGTTACCTCAAAGTGGATCAAATCCTCTTCGTATAACTCATCTAAAATTTTATGGGAAATATCTGAATAACGCTCTTCATAATCAAGTATCACATCATATTCCGGTGCAAGTTTTTTCTTGATCATAAAAAAGAGCTGTCTCTCATCTGCCAACATAAAGTCTATCTCTTCTTCGTTATCATCACAGATCTCAGCAGCTTTCTCTTCGAGTGCCATCTCTTGTTTTACATTTTGAGTTAAAACTTTTTCTGCTTCATGCGCGATAGCTTCCAAGCCTTTGGTCATAGTAACTACACCACTCATATTTAAATCTATAGCTATTTTGTTTGAGATATGAGGTATAGTTTTTAGTGAAATTTTCATTGATAGACCCTACTTGTTAAAATAAATTCAGTCATTCTACAATAAATAAGGTAAAAATATGATTAGAGCTAAAAGTTTTACACCTTTATTGACTCAAAAGATTTGTTAACTCAGAAGCTTTTTTCGAATCCATTTTACTCAATATCTGTCCTAGAGTTTTTGGTTTGAGCGCACCCAATATGGAAACAGCATCTTGGGCTTTCATATCTGAAAGTATTTTAGACGCTGCCCCTGCTTTCATTTTTGAAAAAGTTTGAGCAACTTTATTCATCTTGATCTCTTTTATCTCTTTCAAAACAGCTTCATTTTCACTCAACATCTTTTTTATTTCTTGCTCTTTTTTAGATATCTTGGCAAGCTTTTTATTGACATTTTCCTCTTGTTGAGAAACTTTTGCCTCTTTTTTTCTTAGAAGTTCCTCTGTAGCGGATTTCAATGCTTCTAAAGCCTGCTTTTGCTCATCAATTCTTTCTAGTTCTACGAGTAATTCACTTTTTCTCTCTTTAAATATTTCCGTACACTCAAAAAGTTTATCACTAGTTTGTAGTGAAAAAGCAAAAGAGGCAACTATCATTAAAGCAAGCCATATTTTCATTGGTGTCCTTTTATATTGTAAGTCATGAGTGCTACTTCATCTAGATCTTTTGCTTCTTGAAGCTTTTTTTGTTTTAATATTTTTTTTACTTCATCAACTTCTAAATATTTAAATTTTTCATATTCTACCATGTCCAATTTTAATTGCTCTTGTGCCTGGAGTAGCTGATTTTGTGAAAATTTTATCCATTCCTGATTGTGTTTTATTGCATTTCTTGCAGAAGAAACAAGACTTCTTGATGCAAGAAGCTCTTTGACAGAACCCGAATCAGGAGCGGTGATATTTTGTAAGGTGGCGTATGAACGCTCAAGTGCTTCTGATGCACTTGCTACATCTTTATTTGCTTTTTGAACAACTTCTTCACTGTTTTGCATTTTGTTCTTTTTTATATTGACCAAAGAGCTAAAACGAGTTTTCATAAGCTGTCTCCTATAAGCACTCAACAGATTGCATAAAATCTACAGTCTATTTGTTTTATAAAATAATAGTATCGTCTCTTTCAGGTGATGTAGAGATGATACCAACTTTTGTTTTTGTGATCTCTTGAATTGCAAGAACATACTCTTGTGCCTCTTTTGGAAGCTCATCAAAAGTTCTTGCACCTACAGATTTATCCCAACCTTTAAAACTTTTATAAACAGGTTTCACATCCTCAAGATTTGACGGTAAATAGTCTATCTCTTCTCCATTGAGTTCATACGCTATACATACTTTAACCTCATCAAAACCATCAAGTACATCAAGTTTCATCAAAGCCAGTTCATCGCAACCGTTTAAACGGCTAGCATATTTTGTAGCAATAGCATCAAACCAACCACAACGTCTTGCTCGACCTGTTGTAGTTCCAAACTCATGGCCCTGCTCACCCAAGCGTTTACCATCTTTACCGATATCTTCGCTAGGAAACGGTCCGTTACCAACACGTGTACAGTAGGCTTTAACAATTCCGGTCACTTTGCCAATATCTTTTGGGTTGATTCCAAGACCTGTACATGCACCCGCACTCACAGTGGATGAAGAGGTAACATAAGGGTAAGTTCCATGGTCTATATCAAGCATAGTTCCCTGAGCACCTTCAAGCAAAATCCTTTTGTTCTCATCAAGTGCCTTCCATACTAACTGAGTAGTGTCCGTTATAAAAGGAGCAAGCTTCTCTTTGTAACCCTCAAGTTCCTTCAAAAGTTCTGTTTTTTTGGGTGTTGGGATCTCATACACGTCAAACACGGCTCTGTTTTGCTCAAAATACTCTATAATGGCACCACAAAGTTTTTCGGGATTTAAAAGCTCACCCACTCTAAAACCCGTACGGCTGATCTTATCGGCATATGCAGGTCCTATCCCTTTTCCTGTTGTACCAATAGCTTTATCACCTTTGCATCGCTCTTTTGCCTGATCTATCAAAGCATGATAAGAAAGATTTAAATGTGCTTTATCAGAAATATATAAACGTCCCTCAAGCCCTTCAAACTGAACCATCTCTTTGATAATAGATTCAGGAGACAAGACCACTCCATTACCTACTACGTTGATTGCTTCAGGATTTAAGACGCCTGATGGGATAAGGTGCAGGGCATATTTAACCCCATCTACCCAGATAGTATGTCCGGCATTGTGACCACCTTGACTTCTACAAACCATATCATACTCACATGCGAGCCTGTCAACTATCTTCCCTTTTCCCTCATCACCCCATTGGATACCAACTATTAAATCTGCTTGCATTATTTTCCTCTTTTTTTCATTCTATTATTTTGTTAACATTTCACAAAGTGCATCTGTATAGATGGCAAAACCAACCGAAGTCAACTCTGAACTTTTATATCTGCCACCCCTTGCATAGACTTCATTTTTATCTATCACTCTAAAAAAGAGTTCATCATAGTAAAGCATTTTTGCGTAATACATAGGAGCTAAAACACTATTTTTACACGACATCTCTGAACATAACTCTTTCATTTTCAGAAGTTCCACACAAATAGC
>JALUKO010000234.1 GCA_027056525.1 Helicobacteraceae bacterium
TTTTCATAATAAATAATCTTCCCAATATGTTTAAGCTTAAGATAAACATACTCAGTATAAATGCTGCAGCCCAGCCAAGTTTTTGCCAGTCTTCATAAGGACTTGTTGCATAATTATACATCGTTACTGTGAGTGATGCCATCGGCTCCATCATATCTGTGTTTAAAAAGTTGTCATTGAACGATGTGAACAGAAGTGGTGCAGTTTCACCTGCAACACGTGCCACACCGAGTAAGATACCTGTCAGGATCCCCGCTTTTGCTCCACGGTACACAACCTGTAAGATCACTTTGTACTTTGGAGCACCAAGTGCGAATGCCGCTTCACGAAGTGTTGATGGAACAAGTTGAAGCATATCATCGGTCGTTCGTAAAATAATCGGTAACATGATAATAGTAAGTGCAACAGAACCAGCCCACCCTGAGAAGTGTCCCATAGGTGCAACAACGATGGCATATACAAAAGCACCTATAACGATACTTGGCGCTGACATCATGATATCTGAAATATCACGGATGGTCTCAGCGAGCTTGGATTTTTGTCCATACTCACTGAGGTATGTTCCCGCTAGAATTCCAAGCGGTACACCAAAGAGTGTAGCAACACCAACGATCATAAACTGACCGATAAGAGCATGTTTTAGTCCACTCTCTTCATAGCCCGGAGGTGCTCCCTCTTGGGTGAAAATATTCCAGCTCAGAGCATCGATACCATTCATCACTAAAACACCGAGAATCCAAAATAAAAAACCTATCCCAACGAGGGCTGAAAGAGTAGAGAGCAGCATCACTATATTGTTTGTAATGATACGTTTTTGAGTATGAGTCATTATGATGCCACCTTCGTTCTTCTAAGGAAGTAAAATTTTGCGATAGAGATAATAGTAAAGCTGATCACAAGCAGTATGAGTGAAAGCTCAAACAAAGAAGAGTAATACAGATCAGTATCCGCTTCTGTAAACTCATTTGCCAAAGTTACCGGTATTGATGTTGCCGGCTGGAGTAGATCAGTTGAGATCTTATGAACATTACCCATAACAAAAGTAACTGCCATTGTCTCACCTATGGCACGACCAAGAGCTAAGATAAATGAGCCGATGATACCGGCTTTTGCATAAGGGATAACGATATCTTTTATCACATCCCATTTGGTGCCTCCAAGAGCATATGCCGATTCTTTTAAAATATCCGGCGTTGTGTTCATAGCATCACGAGTAACCGCCGCCATAAAAGGCAAAATCATAATAGAGAGCACGATACCCGCTGTTAGCATGGAGATCCCGATACCGCCAAAAGCATCACGAATAATAGGCACAAAATAGAACAAGCCCCACATACCATATATAACAGAGGGGATAGCTGCAAGAAGCTCTATGGAAACGCCTACAGGTGATTTGAGCTTTGCGGGTGCGAGTTCACTTAAAAAAATTGCAACACCGATAGCGAGAGGAACAGCAAGCACCATCGCCAAAAATGTTGAAAGTACCGATCCATAAATCGCAGGAAGTGCACCAAATTTTTCCAGGTTTGGTGCCCATTTTGATTCTGTAATAAAGTCAAAACCAAAATACTCTATAGACTCCATGGAGTGCTGAAGAAGTACAGTAAAGATCCAAGCAACTAAAAGTAGTACAGCCACTGCAATGATTTTTGTCAGATTGGCAAAAATTCTATCTATAATAATACCCAAGATATCTCTCCATTAAAAAAAGTTCGCAATTGTAAAAAAGTTTGGTTACATAATGGTTACCAAACAGCTTTTTAGCTGTAATCATAATGTTACATTGAGGATTTATACTTTCGCAATCAAAAACATAAGGATTTAACATGTTCAAAAAACTAGCTTCACTGGCAATAATTGCAGCTATCTCTGCTACATCATCTTTTGCAGCGGACAAGATCAACGGTGCAGGTGCATCTTTTCCGGCTCCACTTTACTATGACTGGGCTTATTCATATAAAAAAGACACAAAAAATCGTGTAAACTATCAGTCTATAGGTTCAGGCGGAGGGATCAAGCAAATTACTCAGCGTATCGTGAATTTTGGCGCATCAGATAAACCGCTGAACTCTAAAAAGCTTGCAAAAGCAAAACTTTTACAGTTTCCGGCTGTTATCGGTTCTATTGTTATCGCTTTTAATATTGACGGTATCGCTGATGAGACGCTTAAACTTAAAAACTCTGTTGTTGCAGATATCTTTGCAGGCAAGATTACACACTGGAATGATCCGGCTATTGTTGCGGATAACAAAGGTTTAAAACTTCCAAACCAAAAGATCATTGTTGTTCACCGTTCAGACGGAAGCGGTACAACATATAACTTTACATACTATCTAAGTGGAAGTTCAAAAAACTGGAAAAATAACTTTGGTACGGGAAAAGCTGTTGATTGGGCAGTCGGTATCGGTGGAAAAGGGAATGAAGGTGTTGCAAACCTTGTAAAGCAAACTCCTTATTCTATAGGTTATATTGAAAACGCATATAAAGAGAAAAATCATCTAAGTGCGGCAGTATTGCAAACAGCAAACGGCAAATGGGTAGTTGCAAATGAAGAAAATTTCAAAGCTGCTGCGAAATATGCAAGCTGGACTAAAAAAGATAACTTCTATGCAATGTTGGCACTTCAAGATGGTGATACGTCTTACCCTATTGTTGCGGCGACATTTATCCTTTTACCAAAAGAGAAACCTGCTATGAACAAAAAAGTGATCGCATTTTTTGACTATGCCTTTAAAAACGGTGACAAATCTGCAAAAAAACTGGGGTACATCCCACTTCCAGAAGCCACTAAAACTATGATACATGAGTACTGGTCCGAAAACATCAAATAAACTCATCCATCATTCAACTCCTTCATAAACCTGCACATTTTTTTGTGCGGGTTTCTTCATTGTTTCATACTGATTTTTGTAACTGTTTGTAATCATTATGTAACCAAACTATTTTATACTTCCTTCAACAAACAAAAGAAGTGTTTTTAATATTTCTATGAATAAGGGAAAAAAAATGAAAAAAATCGTTTTATCAGCATTAGCTGTTTTAACACTAGGTTCTGTCGCAGCTTCAGCTGGTTCTTTAAAGTTTTACGTTGATGAACAAGGTCAGGTTTTTACAACTGCTGCTGAGGGGCGCACACTTTTAAAATCAAAAGAAACACCGGTATATGCAAAAGCTTCCAAGTTAAAATTTAGTGGTGTGCACTATCTAGGGTATAACCTAACCTCTATAAACGAGGTGAAAGCGATAGCAGACGGTGGACCAAAAGATGCAAGTGTAACGGGTAATTTTGAAATGCGTCGTAATTACCTGCAAGTAAAAGCATACCTTTTTGATGATCCAAAAAGTTTTTTACGTGTAACTTTGGACTCTACTTACTCAAACGCTACTGCAGATGAAGGTGGACATGCAGATGTATATGTAAAATATGCTTACCTTTTTGTAAACGACGTTTTACCATTTACAGGTGTAGAGTTTGGTATGGTTCACAGACCATGGATCGATTATGAAGAGCATCAAGGTTGGTGGTATCGTTCTATCTCTAAAGTTTTTGTTGAAGCGAGTGAATCAGCACACCTAACAAATTCAGCTGATTTAGGTTTTAACTTCAAAACAAAAACAGAATATATAACGACTGAACTTGGTCTTTTCAATGGTGAGGGTTACCATGGTACAAATGATAACAGTGGTGCAAACGGTGAGCATATAGGAACAGGCAATTCATTTGAGTGGAGAACTACTCTTGCGACGTACGGCAACGGCGATACAAAGAGAAAAGCACTTAAAGATATATACTTCGATGTGTCATTTTTTGGTCAGTACAATATGAAAAATTCTCACAATGCAGATGGTGCAGGAAATATGTACTCATACCTTTTTTATGGCTTCCACGGTGTGTACAACACCCCTGATTTCCTGATCTCTGCACAGTATGTAAAAGCAGAAAATGATTATGAAAAAACAAGTGAGTGGAATGGAAAAGGGTTTTCTGTAAATGCTACATACCGCTTAGGGAAAAAGCATCAGTATGAAGTGCTTGGACGTTACGATACTTGGACATCCAAAAATCAATCAACTGATGTTGAACAAACAACACGCAACCTTATCTACGGTGTAGCTTGGAAGCAAAATAAAAATGTAAAATGGCTACTAACAGGGCAAACATACAGAGCTGATGACTATAGAAACTACAAAGGTTCAAATGTTCAAAACTGGAACTCTGCCATGTTAACTGCTGAGGTTCACTGGTAGGTCACTTCTACAAAACAAATTCAATTCTTCTTGTATATAAAAGGTTGTCCGGCAAACGCCGGAGAGCCTTTTTTTATTAAAAAAAGCAACATTTTATTAGTTTAACTTATTAATATTAGACTAAAGTATTCTTCGTTAAAATTTAGTAAAATCTATTGAAGAAAGAGGATGTTAATGATCTTCAAAATTATGAGTACCTTGTTCCTCTCGTTACTAATGATCGCTTGTTCTTCTCAAAACTATGAAAAACTTAAAGTTTCCTCATCTACTTGGATAGGCTACTCCCCACTATTTTATGCAAAGGAACAGGGTTGGCTCGCCCCTCTCAACATCGAGCTTCTCAATGTTGTTTCACTTAGTGAGAATGTTTATCTGTATGAAGCGGATAACTCAGATGCATTTGTCGGCACTCAGTATGAATACAGTTTGGTTGCACAAAAAAAGCACTCCCTTATGCCCATTATGATGTTTGATCGCTCTTATGGTGGAGATCTAATAATGGCCAATGTTTCCATTGAAGAGCTGCAGGAGACAAACAGTACTATTCATGTATATTTGGAAATGGATTCAATCAATAAAACATTGATTGAATATTTTATAGCAAAGTACAAACTTCAAAACAAACAGATATCATATGTGAACCAAGATCAAACACAAACATCTACACTTAATGCGCATAATATTCAAGAACCTACAGTGGTGGTCACCTATATTCCATATAACGAAACACTAAAAAAGCAAGGCTTCTACGAGCTTGTATCGACAAAAGATGGTTTAGATATCTTTGTGGTTGACGCTATGTTCACGACAAATGAGAAGTTTCATGAACATAAAGAGCAATTTTTGGAATTGAAAAAACTAATAGACAAGGCATTGGTAGTTTTACACAATGATCCTTATCATTATTATGAGAGTGTGAAGCCCTATATGAACAACATAAGTTATGAGGAGTTTAAAGCTTCACTTCATGATATCATATGGATAAATGAGAAACCTTCTCAAAAGCTTTTAAAGCGTTTAAAAGAGGTTGCCTTTCCTACAAGAGATCTAATTTAAATGTTATTAAATGTACAAAAATTTATTATTCTTCTTATAGCGGTTTTATTGTCGATTTTGTACATTGTTTTTATGTATTATCATCTGCAGCAGCAAGATTCTAAAGCAAGGGTGATTCTCAAAGATCTGAGTAATAACCTTTCTGAAACAAGTTATACACTTTCAAAAGTTATTACAAGTAAAAAAAATATAATTGTAGCCAGAGCTATACTTGACAGAGTGGTTTCCAACAATGATTTCATTCAGTCTGCTCTTATTATAGATGATGCAGAGGTACTCCTTTATACCGACCCACATTATGACAAACATGTAGAAAAAAGCTTATTTAATCAAGAGAGTGAAAATTTTTATGCAATGCTTATGGATTCTCCGGCTATTGAGGGGGAGATTAGATTTTATGAGGGAGGTGAACTGAATGTTTTAAGACTTTTGTTTGTTTTAAATCATGATGAGATCTTAAACTACTTTAGTGAAGACAGAAATACTTTTTTGCTCTACTTTGGTCTTTATCCCATACTTCTTTTGTTGATCGTATTGGTTGTGATTAGAAAATATCTCTCAGCACCTCTTGAAAAATTACGCCAGTTTGCCTACTATCAAAATGAGGTTCCCCGTCCCTTTAAACTGCAAGAGTTAGAAGCTATCCGTTATTCGATGGTGCAGACATTTCAAAGACTTGAAAATGAAAAAAAAGAACTTTATGCAATGGCAAGAACAGACTCTTTGAGTGGTCTGGCAAATAGAAACTCTCTCAATGAATATCTTGAACGCTTGATTGCGGACTCAAAAAGAGAAAATAAAGAGTTTGCTTTGTTATTTTTAGATCTCGATCACTTTAAGACAGTCAATGATTCCTTGGGACATAATATCGGTGATGAACTTCTTAAAAATATCGCGTTAATGATCGATGAAGTGATTCGTTCAAGTGATTTTGTAGCAAGGATTGGTGGTGATGAGTTTGTTGTGGTGTTGCACAAATACAGTTCACTTTTGGAGTTGACAAATATCATAGAGCGGATACAGCAACAACTTTCAAAAGAGTTGATCATTCAAACAAATCCTGTGCATATCAGTAGTAGTATAGGGATCGCTTTTTTCCCAAAAGATGGGGACAATATTGTTTCTTTGATGCAACATGCCGACATAGCGATGTATGAAGCCAAACAAAAAGGTCGTGCACGCTACCATTTCTTTACAGAAGAGCTGAACAAGAGGGTACAAGAGACTATTTTACTGGACAAATCTATGAGAGAAGCCCTTGTAAATAATGAATATCAGCTTTTCTATCAACCAAAAATTGATATAAAAAGTGGAGATATTATAGGTGCTGAAGCACTCATTCGATGGATAGATCCAAAGCAGGGTATTATTGCTCCTGATCTGTTTATCCCTTTGGCTGAGGATAACGGTTTTATCATTGAGCTTGGAGAATGGGTGGTAAACGAAGCCGTGCACCAATACAGCTTGTGGAAAATGGCAGGCTTAAAGAACTTCAGTGTAGCGATCAATATATCAACCAAGCAGCTTCTCAATATCGATTTTGCTCATGATTTTATTGCGATTTTAGAGCAGAATGATCTTAGCAGTTCTGATATTGATATAGAGATAACCGAGTATATGTTTTTAGAACAGAATCAAAATAATGCAGATATCTTAAAAGTGCTGCATGACAATGGTGTAAAAATATCTTTAGATGATTTTGGTACGGGGTATTCCTCCTTGTCATATTTAAAAAAGTTTCCGATCGATTATTTGAAAATTGACAAGTCGTTTATGGATGATTATGCTACGCAAGAGGGGGCTATTTTCATCGAAACAATAGTGAAAATGGGACAAACACTCAATATGAAAGTTATTGCAGAAGGGGTTGAAACTCATGAGCAGCTACAATATTTGGATTCTGTAGGGTGTGATTATTATCAGGGCTATTATTTTTCCAAGCCTCTTAGTGTTGAGGCTTTTGAGAAAGAGTTTATCAGAGGGCTTGTAAACGCAGTATGATGATACTTTTTATACGCCATCTACTCTGAGTAGTTTTGTTTTACCAACCATGAGATCTATGGTCATACCGATTCTTTTAAAAACAGACTCTTGTCTGTACTCCAAGTTATGTTTCTTACATACCTCTTTAACGATAGGTTGCATTTTTTGGTATTGTGAGAGTGGTATATTTGGGAAAAGATGGTGCTCTATCTGGTAGTTTAAAAAACCTTGAGAAAAGTCTATAAGGTCTGTACCGGTGTTGTAGTTTACACTTCCCATAATTTGTCTTAGGTAAAATTCACCCTGAGATTTATGTGGTTCGCTGAACTGGTATATATCACCGGCTGAATGGTTTGGTACGATAACTAAAAAGGAGTGAAGATTTGCATACGCTTCTGCCATCAGTAAAATAATAAAGGCATTGAAAACAGCCTCCATACCCAGTGGCAAGAAAAGAAGTGGTAATAGTACGAAACGTACAAGAGCATATGGAAGATAGAAGTTTTTCCAAAGCTCCAATCCATTTTTTGTCAACGGTGATATATGGTATTTTTTGATTTCCGGCAAACGTTTTTTACGGCGCTCTTTATTCTCTAAAATACGCAGAGTATTTGGTGCATAATAGACAGGTTTCCACATAGCGGCAAAGATATACATCATAACACGTCGAAGCCACATCGGCACTTTGGACTGTATGAGCCATTGTAGATTGCGTTCTACATTGTCAGGATCATCATCCTCACCTAAATGGTAATGGTGCATGATGTTGTGTTCATATTCCCACGCTTCAGGTTTGATCCAATCAAGCCAATGAATATACCTGTTTTTACCTCTTGCATAGCCGGCTTTTGTATATTGGTATGGGATGTTTGGAACTTTGTCATAAGCACCGTGTAAAATAGGATGTGTAACATTTGCCCATCTTGAGACATTACCCACTCCGATGAGTACTGCTGCAATAACTGCAAGTATCCAAAAAGCAAAACCGCCCAAACCGATGGAAAGCTCCAGCGCACTTGCAACATAAATGAGAAAAAAACCACTAAGAGTAGAAGCTCGTCCCCATCTTTCAAGTTTGAGAAGGTGTTGAAAATCTTCCTCGCTGGCAGGACCTATATTTGCCTTGATCTCTTCAAGGTCACGTTGAAGTTGCTCTTTATCGACATCTTCATATCGGGCATAAGTATGCTCAGACGATGTAAAGTTTTGCTTTTTTGTCTCTTTTGGTGTCTGCTCTTGGGTATTTGGAGCTTCTTGGGTTTTTATTTGGGCTTCATATTGTTGAATTTTTTCCTGAGCCTCGAGCTCCTGAGCCTCTTCATTTGAGATAATAGATTCTCTGGCATTGAGTTGTTCTTCTATTAGCTCTTTTTCTTTATTTGAAATTTGTTTTGACAAATGTCACTCCTCTATGGTTTATATGAAATCTCAGCATAAATAATTTAGGACATTATATATTAAT
>JALUKO010000235.1 GCA_027056525.1 Helicobacteraceae bacterium
CGGCACAGCTCTATCTTGAAGCGGCTATATTCGGCCTTGAAAAGGTGTGGTCGCTCACGCCGAGCTTTCGCGCCGAGAAGAGCAGGACGAGAAGGCATCTAACCGAGTTCTGGCACCTTGAGCTTGAAGCGGCATGGATGGACCTCTGGGATATCCTGAAGGTTGAGGAGGAGCTCGTGAGCTATATGGTGCAGAGGACGCTTGAGCTGAGGAGAGGGGACATTGAAACGTTCAGGAAGGACTTTACCACGCTCAGGAAGACGGTTCCGCCGTTCCCGAGGATAAGCTACGACGAGGCCATTGACATTCTCCAGAGCAAGGGAGTGGAGATAGAGTGGGGCGAGGACATGGGCGCCGATGAGGAGCGCATTCTGACGCAGGAGTTTGAGAGCCCCTTCTTCGTCTACGGCTATCCCAAGCACATTAAGGCGTTTTACATGAAGGAAGACCCGGAAGACCCGCGCAAGGCTCTCGCTGCTGATATGCTTGCTCCTGAAGGGTATGGGGAGGTCATTGGCGGCTCACAGCGTGAGGACAGCTATGAGAAGCTCGTGCAGCGCATTCTGGACGAGGGAATGGATCCGAAGGACTACGAGTGGTACCTCGATCTCAGGAAGTACGGCAGCGTCCCGCACAGCGGTTTTGGCCTCGGGCTGGAGAGGCTCGTTGCATGGGTGATGAACCTCGACCACGTGCGCTGGGCCACGCTCTTCCCGAGGACGCCGAGCAGATTGTATCCGTGAGTGTCTTTTACTATCTTATTTTTCTGCTGGATCTAAAAGTTTAAATCTAAGCTTAGGTATAGGACAAATTATGCGGAAAATTGCATTTACAATAACGAACACCATGAAGACGCTGATATATCTGTCACTTATACTAAGTATTTTGATGTTCATGTATGAAACATATGTCATCAGAGGTGTAATTTATACCCTTGGGATTTTTCTGGTATGGCTGGTTTTCTTCCTTAAAATTTTAAGGAGGAGCACCAGTTCTGAAAAGCAAACTCCCATCACAAAAATTGAAGTTAGATTATCAAGGTTGTCCTATTTTTTGATTCTCCTGATTCTAATACTTCCTGTGTTTTTCCCATTATTAACGCAGTATGCACTTACAGTGCTTAACCAGAAAAACAATGAAGAGGTGGCTTTGGCAATATCGGGCTTAATCTCACCAAGCTTAAATGACACTGAGAAAGCCAGAGTTATCTTTGACTATGTACATTCTACCATGAAAAACACCTATTTCAGCGATGTATCAATCCCACTCATTGGTTCTATTGGCTTATACCACAGTGACAGATATGGCTTCTTCGTGTGCTGGAGAATAGATAACTACACGTTCGCTAATATGTTGTGGCATGAAAGATGTGGGGCATGTCGAGAATATGCAATGTTGTTCATGAAACTGGCAGAGTATTCAAATTTAACCGTTCGAATGATTTATGATTTGGGAGAGGACCATTCTTGGGATGAAGTCCTCTTAGATGGGCAGTGGATTGTTGTAGATCCTTCAGCAGGTATGTTTAATGTTTCCCCTCTGGTCTATGAAGATCAGTGGGGAAAGGTTCTCTCCTACATCTATGCAATATATCCCAACGGTTCGAAAGTAGATGTTACTTCCAGATACACAACAACCGCAATGATGAATATAATTGTTATTAATAAACATAAAGAGCCAATACCTGGGATTAAGGTTTATGTTATTTCTCATAATTACTTTAAGGAGGGGAGATTTGCTGGGTTAGCTTGTATAACAAATAGGAACGGGAGATGCACAATAAAACTCGGAGGTGGTGCATATACTTTTGTTGCAAAAAGCAATGACCATATCCCACTTTACGGGGTGAGTTATGTAGTCTTGGAGGGAAATAAAATATATCACAAGAATATAATTGTGAATCGCAATATTTTTCATATTTCGCTTCCATTATGGATTCAAATTGTAATCAAAGGTGTGATTGGTATCAGTATTTGGCTTTGTTTGATAATTTTGAATGAGATCCAAAGAAGCCTATAAAACAATAAACTCTGAAGGAATTACCAAACTGGAAAAATCCTGTGTGCATTCACAATTTGCTGGTTAAAAAGTGGGTTTGATAGTAAAAGAATCGCTTAGCAAATTTATACGTTATTCTGGCGTCCTTTGGAGCGTTAAAAAGCTTGAACTCATTTAAAAAAAACGCTCTTCAAAACGAATCCACTCTCAAAAAAGCAATTTTAACGAGAAATCCAGCTGAAATTGCTCTTTTGGAGAAGAATCACGAGCCTTGATCAAACTTCGCGCAGGCAAATAAACTTTTAGGAAAAGTTTAATCAAAGAGAGCCCTTTCCATTAAACTGGCAGAAAAACCAGTCGTTCAATGGCAATTTCGATTTTCTTTACTCTCTTGTCTCTCGGTATCTCCTGCTGGAGTGAATTTTGAATTCCGCTTTTGTTAGCTCGCGTTTTAACGGGAGTTCTATTTAATCAACGCCCGAAGGGGCGTCAGGGGAGAGGAACCCCTCGGAGAATGGAATCAATGGGAGAATTCAAACATGGAATTGCCAGTTGGGTATAGGGAATCCTTCATCAATTTAGCATTCCAAAAACAGTCCTTAACTTTCCGCCAGCGCTTGCGCAAGCAAGGGCTGAATGGCGGGCCCGGCGGGATTCGAACCCGCGACCTCCGGCTTAGAAGGCCGGCGCCCTATCCTGCTAGGCTACGGGCCCATCGGACTTTA
>JALUKO010000236.1 GCA_027056525.1 Helicobacteraceae bacterium
TCCTCTTTCACCGCACTCACCGTACCACTGCTTTTCTCTTTGCTGGTACGATATTTTGGCAAAGAGATGCTCTACCATCGCTATACAACATACAATGTCAAATACAAAGGACGCAGATGAACTGGGATCTGACACTGGAAATCATCATTTCCATCGCACTTGGGCTGTTGATCGGTCTGCAGCGGGAGATTTACTACCGCCGCAACAACCGCAAGGAGTTCGCAGGTACGAGAACGTTTGCGCTGATTGCACTGCTCGGCTTTCTGAGCGCCTGGATGCAAAAGAGTATTCCCCATTTTCTGCTTTTCATGATGCTTGTTTTCGGTCTTTTGGTGACAGCCGCATTTGTCTATAAAGTGTTCTACTCCAAAGCCAAAGGTGCTACGAGTGAGATTACGGCGCTGATTACGTTTATACTGGGTGTCATGGTGTATGAGGGGTATCGCAACTATGCCCTTTTTCTTACTGTCATCATTGTGGTGCTGCTGGAATTTAAAAGCAAGTTTGTGCTTTTTGAAGAGCACGTTGCCCCGGAAGATTCGGAAGCTGCCGTACTCTTTCTGGCAATGACATTTGTCATTCTCCCTCTCCTGCCCGACAAAACAATCGACCCGTTCAATGTCTTCAATCCTTACCAGACATGGCTGATGGTCGTACTGGTAGCGGGTATCTCTTTTGTCGGGTATGTCGCCATCAAGATCCTGGGCACCAAGAGAGGTGTCTTTCTGACCGGAATTTTCGGCGGTCTCATCTCATCGACCGCTGTCTCTATCACCCTGTCGAAACTCTATGCGCTCAGACAGAGTTTTATCAAAAACTATGCGGGCGGTATCGCCGTTGCTTCGACATTCATGTATCTGCGTGTTTTGTTTGAAGCAACGGTCTTTAACTTCAAACTGGCAAAAATTCTCGTTTTTCCCTACATGGCAGCGGCACTCAGCGGACTCGCTTTTGTCTTTTATCTCTATCAAACTTCCAAAACCCATCAGGTAGAAGAGAGTTCGGTGCGTACCAATCCGCTGGAACTCTCCGAAGCCCTGAAGCTTGGTCTGCTTTTCGGGCTCATTTTGGGTTCCATCGGCTTTTTTCAGGCACGTTACGGCAATGCAGGGGTCTATGTGGTTTCCGCACTCTCCGGCTTGACCGATGTCGATGCCATCACCCTATCTCTCTCAAAACTTGCCGGTACCAAAATCACTCAGAGTGCTGCGGTTTACGGTATTGTCATCGCATCGGTGGTCAATTCGTTTGTAAAACTGGGAATCGTTTTTGTCGTGGGTGGAAGAAAACTGGGAGGGATACTGACCCTCTTTTATCTGCTGACAATCGCAGCGATGGCAGGAGCACTTTTTATGGTATCGGGACACATGTAGGTTTCCCACCCGGTGTCTGTTTCGGTTTTGTACAAGTCAGAAGATATTCGGTAGTGGTGACGGTATTGCTGTAAAGATTGGCAGCGACTTTTTCATCGGTAGAGATCTCTTTGGCACAGAAAGTACCGTGTTCCTGTATACACTGCTGTTGGTATGGTTTCAGGAAAGCGGGATCGGTCAGGAAAACGGTGCGCTCTTCCGTCTCCATCGGTCCCCGATTCCAGCATCCCCAAAAACTGCTCATGATGATAAGAGTGACAACCAGATGCTTTTTCATAACATCTATTGTAACACAAAGAGCGCAATTTAGACTAAATTTTTGAAATCAATCCAAAAATCAAAGAGAAAAGCACCACTGTCGTTTATGAACAGTGACCCCCGCCGCAACAACCCGATTTGCCACGTTCGTCAACACTGATCTTAAAAACATCACCCTCTTCGACCACTTCAAACTCATGTTTCTGACAAAATTCCTGATTCATCTCTTTGGTCATATTGAGCGCCTGCAGCAAGGCATTGTCTTTGTCATCGAACTTCATGTTGTTTGTGAAGTCGCTTTTTTTAAAACAACCGCACTCTTTTTCTACGTGTACTGTAAACATTGGTTTCTCCTTCATATACGAAATAATCATTTTTACATGAAAAAGAGTATCATACAAAGGCTTAAAAAGGAGTTATTTTATCCTGTTTATTTTTCAGGCATATATCTGCAAACTTTCCATTTGCTTTTCAAGCATATCAAATACATTTTTTGCCAGTTCCCGCATCTCATCGACCGCGTCAAACGCTTTGAGCATATCATCCATTTTCGTCAGTGTAGCATCTTTGATGAAATTTTTATGGTTCTCATTTTTGGGTTCCGGCAAAAGATTTTTCATATCGAAAGCAAGATTCGTTACCTGTTTATGATCCATCCCGCCGTCACGCTTCTGGAAGATGTTGAGCAGCGGTTCAATTTTTTTCAGTGCCTCTGCAATCTCTTTTTTATCTTGTGCATCTATACCGTTTCCCTCATAGGAAAAACTGTATCCGTACGTTTCGCGGATGGAAAGGCTCATTTCATGAAGTCCCTGATTCTGTTTTTCGGAAAATTCCGTATCTTTGCCGTTGTACATAGAGAGCGATATTTTATCGCCCGAGGAAGTCTTCATGCTAAAGTCGAAACTTTGCATGGCAGAAGTGGATACTGAAGCGCCAAACATTATAGATCCTTTTTATTGTAAATCGTCATGAGAATAGTTTTCCTGCAATTATCCGTTAAAAAGGATGAAAAACTTACATTTTCCTTAAAATTACCTTGACTTTTTTACAAGATTATGGTATGGTGTATCCAGATAGT
>JALUKO010000237.1 GCA_027056525.1 Helicobacteraceae bacterium
TATAATTGACTTAGAACCATTATATAACTTTTAAGTAAATAATGTCAATTTTATATAAGATTATTATATCTTATAATTATTATAGAAAATTATTAATTTACTTTTTATAAACACTATGTTAAATTTGTAAAATAACTTAGCCATGGTGAAGAAGAATATGAAAAAACTCAATTATGAACTCTCTAAATTTGTTTACCAGATGTATAGAATGTTACTCTTTTTTATGGTGGGTTTTACACTCTATGGTTTTGCCATACAAATATTTTAGGAGAAGATAGATGCATAAAGAGATGATTTTAGAAAAATACCCTGTGTATGTGCAAGAGATTGCAATCGATAAAATGCCGTACAACAATGTGGATGAAGTGTTAGAGTATTTTAAACAAAAAATAGACGCTGACCCTGTAGCGACATTTATAGAAGTATTTGATCATTATGAACATACAAAATGTTTACAAGGGGGTGTGATCAATCCCGATATCCTTGATGCTAAAAACATAGTTTTTTGTTTTGGTGAGAAGCTCCCAGATCCCCGTATGCTTGCTGTGCGTCCTAGAAGCATAGGTGTTGCACAAATGAAAGAAGTGTTTGTGGTGAGTTTTTTAGAAGCACCTGTTGTTCATGTCAACGAGAAAATGCAAAAGTGGGTTGATGAGCTGGGCTAAGTAGAAGTTTAATGGTTGGGATGGCGTTGTGTAAAGTCAGTGTCGTAAATATAGCGACTGATGATCTCTATGGTACTCAGATCAAATCCAAGCTCAGGCATAAGCCCGTGTTTTTTGATGGCGTCATGCATGATGGATGTCTCTTTTTTTGGAGAGACCACCCACTGTGACATATAAAAAATAAAATCTTCTTTTGTTTTAAAAGCATCCATATAACGTTTTTTAAACGTGACAACAGCCGGAGCCGAGAGCGTTTTTTGTTCATGATGACAAGTGGTGCAGTTACCGTGAAACAAAAGAGCTGCATAAGGATCTTGTGCATAAAGAGTGCTCAGGGTTGTTAGAAGAAAAAAAGCCTTATTCATCTTTTGGGGTTTTACTTTTGCTCTTGCTCTTTTTTTGGTTTTATAGCTTTAATAGAGATCTTTTTGCCCTTTCTGCGTTTGCTGGATACTTTTTCGTTCTCACTTTTAGGTGTTCCGTCATAACGATGGTTACGTTCACCACTTTTTGCAGAAAAGATAGCTTTACCGTTTTTGTCTTTACCTAAATATTTAGAAGCAGGCTTTTTCTTTTTCAAACTCTTCTGAGATGATTTTTGTGAGACCTCTTTTGTGGTTTCAAATCCCTCAACCTGTTCTTGCTTGATAGCTCTTTTAAGAAGTGTCTCTATGGGATAGAGTTTTTTATGTTCAGTTTCAGCAAGCAAAATGATAGCTTTATTTGTATGGGTGATTCTTTGCAGATAACTCTCTGCAGAGTCTGGAAGATCATAACTTATAAGAAGCTCACACTGAAGATCCTCAGAGCGTTGAAGTTCTTCATCATTGTAAAGAGATATGTTGTGCTGTGAAAGAAGTTCTTTTAGCTCCTTGGTGTCATTTGCAATGACATAAATAGTTTGCGTTGGTTTTTGCTTGATTATATGCTGTAAAAGAGCTGTTTTAGCATCATCTTTACATGGATGTACTATATGGTTGTGGCGTTTGAGCCCGGAGGTATCTGATGACATTAGAAGTCCTTAATTGCACGCAATTTTTGTTGGAATTATAGCGTAGATTATCTAAAAGCGTATTGGTAGTTTTTTAGATATAATTTCGTTAATAAAAAATAGTAGGAAAAATTTATGATATTTACAAATACTCAATCTTCTCACTTTCCCCAAGAGTTTGAAGAACTTCTTCAAAGAGGAAAAATGGATATAGCTCAGGTGAGTTCTATCGTGGGGAATATCATTGATGAAATTAAAACACACAAGAACGAGGCTTTAAAAAAACATATTGCCAAGTTTGATAACTGGACACCGCAAAGTGATGAAGATCTGAAAATATCTACAAAATCTATGGAAGAAGCATATGCTGTATTGGAGCCAAAACTCAAAAGCGCACTTCACTTGGCATACGACAGAATAAAAACCTATCATGAGAAACAAAAACCGAAGTCTTGGTTTGATGATGAAGCAAATGGAACTATACTCGGCCAAAGAGTCACACCTGTAGAGAGTGCCGGTCTATACATCCCCGGTGGTAAAGCGGCATATCCCTCCTCACTTTTGATGAATGTCATTCCTGCTCAGGTCGCAGGTGTTGAGAAGATCATTGTGTGCACACCGACTCCAGATAATGAACCAAATTCTCTTTTACTTGCAGCATGCCATTTATGTGGTGTGCGTGAGGTGTATAAGGTTGGTGGAGCTTCAGCTATTGCGGCACTTGCTTATGGTACTGAAAATATTGCAAAAGTTGATGTGATAACAGGACCGGGAAATATTTTTGTAGCAACTGCCAAAAAGATGGTTTTTGGTGATGTTAATATTGATATGATTGCAGGTCCGAGTGAGATAGGTATATTGGCAGATGAGAGTGCTAATGCAAATCACCTTGCTATCGATCTTTTATCTCAAGCTGAACATGATGAGATGGCAAGCTCCATACTTATCACTCCATCTCAGAAGCTCGCCGATGAGGTGAAAGTTGAAATTGAAGCATGGCTTTTAAAACTGCCTCGTCAAGAGATAGCGAGAAAGTCCATAGAGGAACGTGGTGCTATTATTGTGACTTCTGATATGGAAGAGGCGATCTCTTTGATGAACAAGATCGCTCCGGAACACCTTGAAATCGCGACACTTTCTCCGTTTGAACTTTTGCCGCTTATCAAACATGCAGGGGCGATTTTTTTAGGGCACAATACTCCAGAAGCGATAGGCGATTATGTGGCAGGACCAAACCACACACTTCCAACCGGGGGAACTGCAAAGTTTTACTCACCGCTTGGTGTTGAAAATTTTATGAAAAAGACATCGATCATCTCTTTTTCACACAAAGCTCTCAATGAAATAGGTGAAGAGTGTGCTTTAATAGCGCATACAGAAGGGCTGAGTGCACATGAACAATCAGTCAGAGTTAGATTAAAAAAGTAGTTTGATTTTATAAGAAAAAACTATAAACATACGATGTAGAATATTTCTTAGTAATTTTCACTAAGGAGTTTCTATGTTACATCCTCCCATTGCACACTTTGCAATTTCACTTCCCATCATATCTCTTATCATCGGTTTGGCGTATCTTTACAAGCCGAGTGAACTTATGTCAAAGATATCAACCCGTTTTATGCTTTTTGCGGCTATATTTATTATTGCTGCGTATTTTAGCGGCAAAGAAGATGGTTCAGAAGTTTTTTCTTTGATCTCAAGTGAGGGTCAAGAACTTCTAAAGACCCACAAAGATTTTGCCCTTTATCTTCTGATAGGAATGGTTCTGGCAACTGCACTTAAAATGTTTGGTTGCATTAAAAGTATTTTTAAAGCTGAAGTTGCTGCAGTAGTATTGGTGGCATTGGTTGCCGGTGGTGTTTTATATCAAGGAAAAATGGGTGGTGAACTCACTTTTACCTATGGCGCACATGTGAAGGACCATTCAGATGGTATGGACTGCCTGGATGATCCGGAATTTTTTCTGGATGAATAAAGTTTATTAATATAAACTGAAAATATCTGATTAGATTGTATTTGTGGTAATGAAAAAAGATTAAAATTTATTTGTAATTTACCTTTTCAAAATTACCCATTTATAAAAAAACTATCAAATATTTATCACTTTGATAGAAAGAATTTAGGTTTACTTAGATAGTATTTTTGTAGATAAGGGCTTTATATTTAGAAGTATAAGAGCTCTTTTTAAACAGATTAGTTGTCGTTATAAAACTAAACTTGCCGCAAAATGAGGCTAAAGGAGAATATATGCAATTAGGTTTCCTGGTTGATTTACACCTATGCATGGGTTGTAAAGGATGTGAAATCGCATGTAAGGTGGAAAATGAAGTTCCACTGAGTACATGGAGACTTCGCGTTAAGTATGTAGATGTGGGAACGTTCCCAGAAACAAAAAGAACTTTTACGCCGCTGAGATGTAATCATTGTGAAAATGCCCCTTGTGAGAGAATCTGTCCGGTAAGTGCTTTGCACTATCTTGATAATGGAATTGTAAATATAGACAAAGAGCGTTGTATCGGTTGTGCAGGTTGTGTTATGGCATGTCCGTATGGTGCCATTTACATAGATCCTCAGACACAAACAGCAGATAAATGTACATATTGTGCGCATCGCGTTGCTTCTTCTATGATGCCGGCATGTGTTGTTGCCTGTCCGGTACAGGCAAATATTTTTGGTGATCTTGATGATCCAACTTCTAATATATCTAAATATATTCAAGGTAACCAAGGTAACGTTCAAGTGCGTAAGCCGGAGAAAGGTACGAATCCTCATCATTATTATGTCGGTGGTGGCAATGTGAACCTTAACCCTCTTGCTTCACAAAGAATTGAAGGGCATTCACTCTTTAATAAGATAACAACACTTCCAGTAGGAGGACACCACTAATGGCAGCACATGAGATTTTAGCAGCTACAAATGCTGTGGTAACTTTAGATGTAGCGCTTCCGGGTACAGTTTGGCCTTGGTTGGTTACAGTGAACATGTGGGCAAAAAGTATAGGTACGGGTGTAATCTTTATGCTCTTTATGCTTTTAAAGCGTTATCCTGATCAGGTGGGTAAACTAAGGTTTCCTACAATAGTGGCATCGATCATATTTATACATATATTTTTGCTCTTTACATTAGCGGATCTACATCAGCCTCTTAGAATGTGGCATATATTTTTCTACCCACATATAACTTCTGCAATTACAGTGGGTGCATGGATGGCTACGGCATTTGTCGGTTTGTTGTTTTTACTTGCATTTTTGTCTTTTGTCAAAAAAGACAATGTGGCATTTGACAAAACACTTCCATGGGTGGTTGCACTTGCAATCCCCGTAACGCTCTATACTGCAGGATTGATGTCTCAGTGTACAGCACGTGAACTCTGGCAGATGCCGACAGAATCTGCTCAAATGATTTTTGCTGCATTGTTATCCGGTTCTGCATTCATGCTACTTCTAGGTGGAGGAAAACTGAACTGGGATGCACAAAAATCTTTAGCAAATATTTTGGCTATAAGTGCATTTATGTCCTTTGTACTTTATATGTCAGAGTATGTATTTGGTCCAATGAAAGCAGAAGAGGTTGCTGCCGTGCTGGAGTACATTAAAGGTGATGGTCCTTACACGTCAATGTTTTGGATCGGACAATGGGTTGCATACTTGTTACCAATGCTTCTGATCGTTATGAGTAGAGTAAGTAAAAGTGAATCTATTTTAAAGCTTGCAGCTATATTGGCGCTGGCAGGTCTGTGGGTTGTGAAGCATGTATGGCTTATGATTCCACAATTATTACCAATGAGTTAGGGAGAAAATATTAATGTATTTACAAAGTAGAAGAACATTTTTAAAAGGTGCTGCATTTAGTGTTGCAGGTGCTGCGATCGCAAAAGGTGTTTTTACAACCGATGCACTGGCAGAATCTGTAAATAACTCTAAGTTTACGAACACTCCGGACTCATTATCATTTTACCCTCCAATGGAGGAGTGGTCTGATTTTAAAGAGTTAGATGGAAATGACTGGAAACGTGGGGGTATTGAGCGCCATGGCGTAAGAAGTGAAGTAAATCCTGATGGTATAGAGGTTAACGACTATATGATCGTACCGACTGCTTGTTCAAACTGTGAAGCTTCATGTGGTTTGACAGCTTGGATTGACAAAAAAACATTTACGGTTAAAAAATATATGGGTAATCCGCTTCATCCTGGATCTCGTGGGCGTAACTGTGCAAAAGGGTATGCAACACAATCACAGATGTACGATCCTGATCGTATAGCATTCCCACTCAAGCGTGCCCCTGGTTCTGCGCGTGGTGAAGGGAAGTGGATCCGTACAACATGGGATGAGGCTATGAGCACTATCGGTAAGAAGATGGGTGATACATTGGCAAAGGGTGATGAACTTTCTAAAAAGACTGTAATGTTCCATGTCGGTCGTCCAAATGAGAACGGTTTTACAGGAAAAGTTTGGCATACACTTGGTTGTGATGCATTCAATTCACATACAAACATTTGTTCTTCAGGTGGTCGTACACCAACTATCCAATGGGCAAATGATGACAGAACATCACCGGACTGGGCAAATGCGAAACTGGTTTTTTTAAATTCGTCTCATGCTGCTGATGCTGGTCATTACTTCCAACAGTCAGCTTCATTTATTGCAGATGCAAGAGCTAAGGGAGCCAAACTTGTTGTAATGGATCCGAGGATGTCTAACTCCGCGGGTATGGCTGATCTTTGGATCGCTTCATGGCCGGGTACTGAACCGTTGATCTATCTTTATTTGACACAAAGAATTTTAAATGAAGGCAAAGTCAACCGTGCCTTTGTTAAAAAATGGATGAACTGGGAAGTGTTTTTAGATAACAAAGCGTACTTGGAGTATATGGTGGAAAAAGGGTATATCTCTCAAGTTCCAACGAAGAATGATTTTGATGCATTTTTAGATACTATCAAAGAGTTATATACTCCTTATACACTCGAACATGTATCAAAAGAGACACGTGTACCTGCCTATAAACTTGAAGAGCTGTATGATATGTTCATTTGGGCGGGGACTTCCATATCGTCATATTTTTGGCGTGCTACTGCAGCGGGTAACCGTGGTGGTTGGATGAGTGGAAGAACAGGATACTTACCAATAGCTCTTCGTGGAGCTATTGGGCCTGAGGGTGGTACATTTTTCCACCATTGGCATGTTATTTCCGTCGCCGGTAAAGGTGGAAGTGCAACAGTCGGTCAAGGTAAACGGGGTGTGAATATTCCTAAAGTCGATGTATATAATGAACTTACATGGCCGCCGGAGTGGCCACTCTCTACATATGAGATGTCCTATTTGTTACCACACCTTTTAAGTGATACACAATGGCAGAAAAAATGGCAGGACAAAGGGCTGAATGTTCCTACAAAACTTTCAGTTTGGATCCCTCGTATGTACAACCCGGTTTGGATCAATCCGGATGGTTTCAGATGGATAGAGACTATTAAAGATGAGTCTAAAATGGAACTAACTTTTAACTTGTCTCCAACGTGGTCTGAGACAAACTGGTATGTTGATTATATTTTACCTGTCGGTCTTGCGGGTGAGCGACATGACCAACATTCAGAAGCTACTATGCCTGCTCGTTGGACATCATTTCGTCAGCCTGTCATGCGTGTAGCTCTTGAAAAAGCGGGATGGAAACCAAACAATCCAAATCGTGCCACGCTCGAAGCACATATAAAAGCCGGTCTTGGTGAAGTGTGGGAAGAGAATGAGTTTTGGTTTGATATGTGTGTCAACTATATTGATCCTAGCGGTAAGCTTGGTGTGAAAAAAATGTGGGAATCTAAAAAGAATCCAGGAACGCCTGTCACCATTGCTGAGTGGTATGATGCAGCCTTTGGTGATAACCTGCCAAATCTTAAAGCAACAGCGACTTCTGATACTCGCTATAAAGATAAAGAGTATCCGGTTTATGAGTATATGAGAGATCATGGTGCATGGCTTGAGGAGAATAAGATCTATTCTCCTCAAGAGCGTGAGGTGAAAGATGATGGTGAGAATTATATTTCACACGGTCATAAATACAACAAAGAACATGTAGAGATTGATGAGAGAACGGGTGTTATGTCTGTGGAGCATCATGGCAAGAAAAAATCTATAGGTATTGAGATAGACGGCAAGAAAATGGAAGGTTTTGCTACTTTAGATAAAAAACTTGATTTCTTCTGTGAATGGCTTGCGGATGATTGGAAGTGGCCGGAGTATGCAATACCTTTTTACCCTCGTAATGAGCAGGAGAAAAAAGAGATGCCGCATATTGTTTCACATGTGGATCATACTTATATGACGGAGAAGAACGCTTATGCCTTAAATACGGTCTTTAGACTTCCATATAACATTCATACCCGTTCAGCCAACTCTAAACACCTTATGGAAATTTCACAAAACCATGACCCTGTCTGGATATCAACCCCGGATGCAGCACGTCAAGGTTTTAAACGTGGAGATGCGATTCGTGTAAGAATAGTCGATAGTGTTACAGGTTTAGAGTCTGGTTATTTTGTTGCTATGGCAGTGCCGACAGAGGGCATACTTCCGGGAACACTTGCCTGTTCGCACCATGGAGGCAGATGGAAACTTGTAAACTCTGTGAGTATCCCTAATGGAGTAGCAGATGGCAAGGTTGATCCTCAGCCGATCAAGCGTAACATAGACGATCCTAAATTTTTGGCTGCTTCTGTAAAAGATGCGGGTTCAACTGCAGGACAGATCAAAATAGAGGATTATGACGGTACAAGTGGCATTAACAGTTTTGGTGTTCCTACTGCAGAGTTGCAGATGGATGGTAAAGAGGGTAAACTCAAATATACTGAAGGTATTCACCCTTTCCATACAAAACGTTTTGCAGAGTATAACCGTGACTCTGGAAATATTTGGTGGGATGGCTTAAGCGGCTCGTGGCAAAATGCTGTTGCAGCGGCTCATCCTGATCCAATTTCCGGTATGCACTGTTGGCACCAAAAAGTTATTTTAGAACCTTCTCAAAAAGGTGATAAGATAGGTGATATCTATGTAAA